>JBARMF010000146.1:0-1917 GCA_049802315.1 Candidatus Udaeobacter sp. | reverse complement strand
CGAATACGGGGATCGGAATGAAATCGCCTCCGCATCGCGTTGTCATGTAAGGCGTTGCCATAAGCCAGCAGCGACATTCCCTGGTGATGAACCATGTAACAGCGGATGATAATTCCCGCCGCGCCGTCGAGTTCCGTCCGTCGCGAATAATCAATCGCTTCGTAGTACCCGTAGTCGCCGAGCATCGTTGAGTCCTCAAGAACAGCGAGGCGTCGCAGATTCTTCATCGCAGCGGCCGGTTCTACGCCAAGTGCAAGCGCAGCGGCGTATGGCGCAATCACCAGGTCCTCTTCCTGCCCACGTTTCAACGCCAGCGCCGGGACGCCAAATGCTCGGTATTGATAAACGTTGTGTCGATCGAGCGCGCTAAAGGCCGATTCCGAAATGCCCCATGGCATTCGGTTTTGCCGGCCATAACCAATCTGACAGTGCACGGCGTCGTAACACGCACGATCAAGCAGCGAATTCTCATGCGTTTGAGTGAACAGCAACGGCATCAAATATTCGAACATCGTCCCGCTCCAGGATAGAAGCGGCAGCCGCCCGTATGCGGACCCAAAGGGCCGGCTCAAAGCCCACCAATGTTCTACGGGTACTTCTCCGCGCGCGATGGCCAGGAAACTCGTTAGGCGCGCTTCGCTTGCGAGAAGATCATAAAATGAGCTGTCCAGCCGGCGTTCAGCCACCTGATACCCAATGGCAAAAATCCGTCGTTCCTCATCGTATAGAAATCGAAGTCCCATGCCTTCTTCCAGCTCCCGGCTCTCGGCGATCAATTCGTCCAATTGCGCGAGTTGCTCCGAGGCATTCCGGCGCGAACGGTCGACCTCCGTCGCCAGAAGATCGAGCCACTCGTGGACGTCGGAAGATATTTCCTGGTCTTCCCGTCTCTGATAAAAAGGAAGCAGCGGCACCAACCCGGAGATGCCCTCGATGGCAATGTTGCGTAGCGAAAAGGTCGCGGCGAGCGCTTCCCTGCGAGATTCGTGCGTCGCTTCGCCTAACGACATTAATTGCGCGGGCGACGACATCAGTATTTCCACCGGCCGAAGATATTTATCGATGACGCCGTTCCACGCCGCGACTTGCTTCGAAATCTGTTGGGCCCAATAAACACGAGGATCGGTTTCCTGACCGCGGTAGTGGAGAAGAAGATCCTGCGAGAGTTCTCGAGCTGCTCTGATTCGTATAATGATTTCTTCCAAATTCGCCGGCTGATCCCTGGTGAGGCCCTCCAAGCGAAGAAACGCCAAAGGGCGTTCTGCTTCTTTTATGCCGGGGGCGATTTGCCGGAGAATGGCCAGCGTGTCGGCTATTCCGCGCAATGCGGACACATCCAGAAGCGGACGCGCAGCAAGCTCATCGCAACTGGTTTCGAAAGTCCAGAGGCAGGCAAGCAAATTCCCGCTGTCGACCGCAGAGACGTACCGCGGACGCAAAGGCTCCAGCGTGTTCAGGTCGTACCAATTAAGAAGATGGCCTTCAAAACGCTCGAGCCGACCCAGGGTTTCAAGCGTACGGAGGTTGCGCTCCACCAAATCATCGATGGTGATGTAACCGAAATCATTCGCCGACACGGTCGCCAGCATCGACAGCCCAATGTTCGTCGGTGAAGTGCGCATGAAAATTTCCCGCGTTGGCGTTTCCTGGACATTGTCCGGCGGCAACCAAGAAGTCTGTGGTCCGACAAAATCATCGAAGTATCTCCACGTTCTTCGCGCGACCGCGCGCAGGAATCGGCGATCATCCGAGGTTAGCGTTCCGCCACGCCAACTTTTCGCTGGCCGATTGATCACCATTACCGCCACTGGAAAAAGAGCCCCCAACAGGAGGAAGGGGGTGGCTGCTACCATCGTCGCGGTCCCCCGCGACGCCGCGCCGACGAAAAGGAGCACGCAGATAGCGGGAATCCAAAGC
>JBARMF010000145.1:0-5727 GCA_049802315.1 Candidatus Udaeobacter sp. | reverse complement strand
ATGGAATCATTCATAGCGTTGCTCTATTGCAGGCAAGTTCGCGACGGCGAGACTGGAATCGCCACGTCGGCGCCTCGACTGCGACAGAGAATCTACGACCAGGTGATGAGACGTAGTTCGTGTGCTTGCATTAAACACGGATGAATCGGCACGACCCGTACGCTGAAGCCATACGTCCCGCTTTCGGTTGCGGGGATGCTGCCCTGATAAATGTAATCTCCGTTGCCCATTCCCGACTGGTCGGGACTTTGATTTAGCACCGTCGCAGTGGGATTGCGAAGGTCGCCATTGTCCACTTCGCCGTGATACGCTTCGACCCGCACATGCTGCGGATCAAGTGCACCCAGATGCACGCGCGCGCTGATCTGCAAGGATTCGCCTACCGAAATGCTTTGCCGATCTTTGTTGACTACTTGGACGTCAGACACCTGCACTTGCGCCCAATCCTTGCGCATCTGCGCTTTCCATTGGCTGAGGTGTGTCGCGGCGCCGCAGCCGTCTCGGGAGAGGTTTTCGTGTGCCTGCGCGGCGCGAACATAAAGTTGTTCCGTGTATTCCTTCACCATGCGCTGCGTGTTGAACACGGGCGTGACGCTGCGAATTGATTCGCGCATTAATTGCAGCCAGGCGAGGGGAAGTTTGCCGTCCGGTTTTGCGTAATAAAGCGGAACGATTTGGTTCTCGAGCAATTGATAAAGGCTGCTGGCGTCCACTTCGTTTTGAAATTCCGTACTGCCGTCATCGATCTCGCCGCCGATAGCCCATCCGTTGCTGCCGTTAAAACCCTCGCGCCACCAGCCATCGAGGACGCTGAGATTAATCCCGCCGTTCGGCGCCGATTTCATTCCGCTGGTGCCGCTTGCTTCCAACGGACGCAGCGGATGGTTCAGCCAGAGATCGACTCCCTGCACGAGGCGCCGCGCGATGTAGCTGTCATAGTCCTCCACGAAAATGACGCGAGTTTCCAGACCTGACTCGCGGCTGAATTTGTAGACTTCCTGAATTAGCGCCTTGCCTGCTTCATCGCGAGGATGCGCTTTGCCTGCAAAAATGAATTGCACCGGGCGCGTCGCATCGTTCACCAATCGCTTCAAACGTTCCTTGTCGCTGAACAAAAGTGCGCCCCGCTTGTAAGTCGCGAACCGTCGCGCGAAACCGATGGTCAAAATTTCCGGATCAAGGATACGATTAACTCTGCGAATCGACTCCGGCGATTCGCCCAGCCGTTCGCGGCGCTGTCGTTCGCGGTCGCGAACAAAATCGATGAGTCGGCGTTTAAGTTGTTGATGCGTCTCCCACAGTTGCACGTCCGGGATGTCGATGACGCCGCGCCAAAAATCAGGTTCAGTCAGGTGCTCCTCCCAATCGCCGAGATGCTTGCGATAAAGCGCCGCAAATTCGGGTGCCATCCAAGTCTTGGTGTGCACGCCATTCGTAATACTGGTGATCGGCACCTCGTGCATCGGCACGCCCGACCAAACATCTTTCCAGAGCGATCGGCTCACGTCACCGTGCAATTTACTGACGCCATTCGCATGCCGACTTAGACGTAACGCCAGGATAGTCATACTGAAGGGCTCGTCGGGGTTGAGACGCGTGTGACCGAATGAGAACAGCTCCTCGAATGGAACGTTTAGTTCCTTTGCGAATTTCCCGAAATATTTTTGCATCATCTCCCGCGAGAAGGAATCGTTGCCCGCGGGAACCGGCGTGTGCGTGGTGAAGACATTGGCCGCCGCCACGACTTGCAGCGCCGAATAAAAATTCAGCTTCTTCTCGATGACGTTCAGACGGATCCGCTCCAATGCGAGGAAAGCTGAGTGTCCTTCGTTCATGTGGAACACGTCCGGCTGGATCCCGAGCGCGGCGAGGGCTTTCACGCCGCCGATCCCGAGCAAGATTTCCTGGCGCATGCGCATCTCGAGATCGCCGCCGTAAAGCTCCGCGGTGATGCGCCGGTCCTCCGGGTTGTTCTCAGGAATGTCGGTGTCGAGGAGATAGACATTTACGCGCCCGACACGCAGTTCCCAAACCCTGGCGAAAACTTCTCGATCGAGAATGGGGACCGAAATGAGAAGCTTCATTTCGCCCCGGCGAGCTTCGCGGATTGGCAGGTGGTAAAAATTTTGGTTCAGGTTAATTGCTGCCTGAATGCCGTCCTTATCGATCTGTTGCCGGAAGTAGCCGTGGCGATAGAGCAGACCAATCGCAACAAAATTCAGGTCAAGATCGCTCGCCGATTTGCAATGGTCGCCGGCCAGAATGCCGAGGCCGCCGGAGTAATTCGGAATTGATTCATGAAAACCGAACTCGGCGGAAAAGTAGGCGATCGGATTTTTGATCGCGGCGGCCGGTCCGGTCTTCCCGTACGTGTCCTGTCGTCCGAGATATTTTTCAAAATCCTGGAAAACCTGTTTGAGTTCCTGCAAAAAATTCTTGTCCTGTGCGAGCTCTTCAAGGCGGGATTGCCGTGAAAGCTGCAGCATGCGCACCGGATTATGATTGGTCTGGTTCCAAAGCTCAGGGTCGAGTTCGCGGAACAATCGGCGAGCTGCGGGTTCCCATGTCCACCAGAGATTGAAGCTTAGTTCCCGTAGCGGCTCGAGCGTTGCCGGCAGGATCGGGGTGACGTTGTAAGTTTGAAAAGTCGGCATGTGTTTGAACCTACTGTAGCTGGGGGCGTTGACCCCGGCGCCAAAGATTGCAGGCTCCAGAAATTACCATTCAAATACCCCAGGGACAGAGCCGCAGTTAATCAAGAAAACTTAAGACGGCAAGTAGTGGGGAGTTCACTCGCGGGATTTTAGAGTTGGGAGACTAGTAGCTCCAGCCGGCATCACCGCCACCGGCTTCAGCACGCGGTGCAAGCAGGAGCCCGAGAAAAAACCCGGCAACCAATCCGCACATGTGCGCGGCCATGCTGACCTGCGGCGTGGAAAGATCGAATGCGATTTGGATCGCGACGATCAGGCCGATGTTTGCGAGCCGCTGTTTCGCGAATGGCGCATGACGATGTCGAAGTAACAGTCCCGCCCATGCGCCAACCGCGCCCATAATGCAGCCTGAAGCGCCTACGAGTTGACCCTCCTGAACCAGCCCGATCTCGGTTAAAGCCACCACTCCTGCGCTGGACGCGATCCCGGAAATTAGATAGCACGCGAGAAATCGGATCGTGCCAATGGAGCGTTCGAGCGGAGGACCGAGAACGTAAAGCGCGAAGAGATTGAACGCGAGATGCATAAAGCCCGCATGTAGAAAAAGCGCAGTGAACAGCCGCCAGTATTCGCCTTGCAGCACAACCGCGTCCGGCTCGAGCGCGCCAATCCGATGCAGAACTTCTGGATCGTTCCAGCCCCCAGCATAAATCTCGTATAGGAAAGCAAGCACGTTGACCAGGATCAATACGAGCACGGCCGGCGCGCTTCGAAGCGGACTTCGCCGAGTAGAAGCGGCCATATCGGAATCTGGCGGAACGGAACTGAACGCACGCGAATGTGTACTGGTAGATTTCAAATTGCGAAATAACCGGATTTGCTCGCGCAGTTCGGTCGTGGGATGCAAAATTTGGATAGCAGCACCAAGTCTTTCAGCGGATTCATAATTTCCTTGGGCAGCGAGCTGCGTTATTTTTCGCAGCGCGATCGTCGGCAGAAACAGCAGAAGGAACCATGCCGCCCCGCCGACGTACCCGCTGACATCAGGCCAGAGAAACCATGCGACAGCGGTAACTGCTAGAACAACGATTGCTGCGAGCCGCCAGCCGCGATAGGGAGCGCTGGGCCGCCACGCACGAGCCAGAACGAGCAACGGCGAAACGAGCGCGAGAAAAAGCAAGATGTGATTGAGATTCAAAGCGTGAGATGCGGAAACCGCCGTAATTCGTTAAAGCATTGGAGCGTTAAAACGAAAACGATATTGTCGTCATTCTGAGTGAAGCGAAGAATCTCTGATTGTCTTCCGGCAGCGGTGCTAAAAATAAAATCAGAGATGTTTCGCTTCGCTCAACATGACAAGCATGTATATGGCTAGTTGGATGCTTCAATGTGGTAATTTTTAAACCTTCTAACTCTCTTAACTTTTCTACCATTCAAGCATGACCGTCACTGTCACTGATTATCTTGATGTCGTTTCAAGCTGGTGCTTCTGGTCCGAGCCGACGTGGGCGGAATTGAAAAGACGCTATGACGGGTGGGTTCAGTTTCAGTGGAAAATCGCGCTGATGGATCCCACTGGTTTGCCAACTTCACGCGAGCAGGAGCAATGGTTTTATCGACGCAGCGGAATGATGATGCGTTCTGCATTCATGCTCAACACTGATTGGTACGATCCAAATCTTCCAGAGTGGCTCGCGCCGAATTGTGTGGCCGAAGCAGCAAGGGATTTTGGTTTCACTGATGATCGCGTCCGGCTCGCACTTGCTCGTGCCGCTCTGCGGGAAGGCAAAAACGTAGCTGACTGGAATATTGCGGCTGAAATCGCAGCGGAATCCGCCGGCATCGAAGCCGGCAAATTGCTCGAGCGCGCGAAATCGCCGGCCATCGAGAAGCTCGTTCGCGCATCGACGGCCGAATTCCGCGCATTACAAATTACGCAACGGCCAGCATTCGTAATTGATACTAACATTGGCGATCGCGCCATTTTCTCTGGAGTGGTCAAACTAGAGCCATTGGCAGCGACAATCGATTCGATGCTGGATGACGCGGCTGCATACGCGGCACACAAAGCGCACTTTGGCGACCCGCCGGCGAAGTGATATCCGGAAGATCGACACGTAATCGTTACGAGTTTGGCCTTGCCAGTGCGAAATTGTTGCCTACAACTTCTCTCTGCTTGCGACGTTTAATGCGAGCACTTCGTGGCGGTAATCGCAGCCGTCGCGAAGAAAGGGTGCCTTGGCGTTTGCGAATGCTGACGCTTGAAATTGCGATAAATGTAGCACGGCGGCGCGGTGCACTCCCGCTTCGCCGTTGAGGAGATTGACCTAATCTGCAACCACAAATTCGTGTAAACGGTCGGATTCGCGCTCGCGAAGTCCGAGTCATTGTAGGGTCCAGCGGCGAACAGCTCGGCGTCATGCGCTTAACTGACGCCTTGCGTAAAGCTCAAACTCTCGGCCAGGATTTGGTCGAAATCGCGCCCACGGCGAATCCGCCTGTGTGCAAGATTGTCGATTTCGGAAAGTTCCGATACGACATTTCCAAACACTCAAAAGATAAAAAGCCGTCCGGCTCGAAACTGAAGGAAATCAAGTTCCGCGTTAACATCGACGAGCACGATTACGTGACGAAAGTTCGGCACGCCGAAGAATTTTTGGATCGCGGCAACAAAGTGCGTGTTCAGTTGCAATTCCGCGGCCGCGAAATGGCGCACCAAGAGCTTGGAACTCATCTGGTGGAGAAAGTTCGCGACGATCTTTCCAGCATGTCCCAGGTGGAAACCGATCCGAAGATCGCCGGTCGCAATATCACCATGACACTGGCACCTTTGCCGGCGAATCGCCGAAAACGAAAATTCACAGCGGCCGAAACAGATGAGGAAAGCGAAGAAGCCGCTGCGATGACCGAGCCCTAATTTACCAAGTCCAGGACGGCGCAGTGGAGCCGGGTGTCGAGAACGCTTTTCTTAGGGTTTCTTTTTGGCTGCTGGCGAAGGCGTGGGCGTTCGCGGTGGAGGAGTAAGCGGCGTCCGTTCGGCAATCTTTTGTTCAAGGCGTTGCTTGCGCGCCTT
>JBARMF010000144.1:0-1878 GCA_049802315.1 Candidatus Udaeobacter sp. | reverse complement strand
TCAATCACATCATGTTTGGCCTGGGTATAGCCCTGTGGATGGCAATGCTCAGGCCAATCTGAAATTCTGCTACTACCCAACCGCTGGTCGCTCCGCGGCAAGGATGAAGTATGAACTATGAAGTGAGTACAAAACTTAGATCTTTGCTTGTCTTAACTTATCTTCGTCGTAGATGCGATGCGATCTTCGCAATTCGGGATAACAGCGCGTTACAATTTCGTCCTGCCGGACAGCGCGGCCGATAGTGTTAATTCATCGGCCGATTCAAGACCGCCTCCGGCTGGGATCCCGCGGGCGATGCGGGTGAGCGCAACCGGTTTGCTCTTCAAAAGGTCCACGATGTAATTCGTGGTCGCTTCACCTTCAACATCCGCGGCCAACGCAAAGATGATTTCGGAAATTTTTTCCCGATCGATGCGATCCACCAATTCCTTGATGCGCAAGTCTTCAGGAGCGACATGGTCGAGCGGCGCAATCTTACCGCCGAGGGCATGATAGCGACCGCGAAATGCGCCCGTTTTTTCCAGAGGAAGAATGTCGGTAGGCTGTTCTGTGACGCAGAGCAGATCAGTCGATCGCGATGGGTCGGCGCAGATTTCGCAGATTTCTTCGACAGCAAAGAATCCGCACAAATTGCAGGAATGAATCGACTGACGCGTGTCCGTGATGGCGCGCGCAATTTGCTCCGGTTGATCGCCCCGCGCACGCACCATCCAGAGCGCAATCCGCTCCGCGGAACGCGGACCAACGCCCGGCATTTGCCGCAGTTGCACAATCAAGTCCCGGATCGCAGCCGGATATTCGGTCCTTCTCAACATGTGCTCAGAGAAAAGTAGTGCGAGCCTCTGGTTCGCCACAGGACGAATCCGCCGTGGCGGACTTGCAATTCGGTCCGGATACAAGCGAGACGCGTGTGCTACCTTTGTTTATTGCTGAGGCCATTGCGCTAATTGCAGGATGAGCGGCTCCAGTCGGCGCATATAAAATTCCAGCGCTGGATCGTCTTCGGTTTCCGACCCACGCGCCTTCTGGAATTCGGCATACGCTTCTGCCCAGCGTTTCTCTCGATAGAGAACTACCCCGCTCCAAAAAGAATCGCGCTTCGCGACGCGGTCTGGTCCGGCTTCAGTGGCAAGGCAAAGTGGTTCGTAAACTTCAAGTCGATCGTGCGAGTTTAGTCCGCCCACAAAATCAATTGGACGCGCGACGACTGCTTCGCTCA
The DNA here is from genome assembly GCA_049802315.1 of Candidatus Udaeobacter sp. Taxonomy (GTDB): domain Bacteria; phylum Verrucomicrobiota; class Verrucomicrobiia; order Chthoniobacterales; family UBA10450; genus Udaeobacter. The sequence continues at coordinate 656 of JBARMF010000144.1, read as the reverse complement.
CTCGATCAAAGGTCGACGTCTCCATCAGAGCTCTGGATCCGTAGAACCGATTCAGGGCGCAAAATCTGCGCGCCAGGTCGATGGGCTCGCCGCTCGTCAGGAGCAGCGGACGGCGGCTATCTTGTAATGCACCGGCAATGATCGCGCCGGAGCTGATTCCGGCCCGGATGTCCCCGCTGGCGGCGACCTTTTCCTTATCTTCACCCTGTTCGCGGGAATTCTTGATCAAATCGAGAATAACGCGCGCTGCTTTTTGCGTGTGTTCCGGGTCGGGCGCAGGAAATCCAAAAACTCCCACGACGCCTTCTCCGTCGGCAGCTTGCAGATAAGCACCCTTTTCCACCAGATGCGCAGCGGTCTCACGGATAAATTTTCCAGTGGTCTCAGTGAACGCGGCAGGCTCGCCGCTTTCGACGAATGTGAGTTTGTTACCGATGTCGCACACCACGACACTTACGTCGTAGGTCTTTGGCTCAACATCGAACAAAATTCTCCCGTCGTTGAGACGGCGGAATTGCTCGTTGGAAATGCGATCGGCGAATAATGTGCGGATTAGATACGAGCGGTTCCTGCGCAGAAAAGCCGACCACCCTTCTGCGGCGAGGACTGCAAACACGACTGCCAGGACTGATGGCGCCGGCTGAAAGAATATGCGG
>JBARMF010000143.1:0-2362 GCA_049802315.1 Candidatus Udaeobacter sp. | reverse complement strand
ATGTACGCTTTACGACCAGTTGGAGGTAATCTCTGATGGCACGGGGTCCCTCGACTTCGCTTCGCTCCGCTCGGGATGACAAGCGGGCTGAGAAAACAACCGAGATTCTCAAGAAAATCAGAACGCTTGAGATTAAAACCCGCGGTCTGGTGGAAACGGCTTTCGCCGGCAATTATCACAGCGTTTTCAAAGGACGCGGAATGAACTTTGAAGACGTGCGCGAGTATCAGCCGGGCGACGAAATTCGCGCGATCGATTGGAACGTCACTGCGCGGATGGGCAGCGCCTTCGTGAAGAAATTCACTGAAGAACGCGAGCTCACTGTGATGCTGGTCGTAGATGTGAGCGCTTCAGGTAATTTTGGCAGCACTACGCAATCGAAACGTGAACTGGCTGCCGAGGTTGCTTGTCTCCTCGCGTTCAGCGCAATTCGAAACAACGACAAGGTGGGTTTGCTGCTGTTCACCGACCGCGTTGAGCTCTTCATTCCGCCGAAGAAGGGCCGTTCGCATACGCTGCGTATCATCCGCGAGATTTTGTTCTTCGAACCACAAGGACGCGGCACCGAGCCCGGATTGGCACTTGATTATCTCAACAAGATTGTGACTCGCCGTGCGGTGGTATTTTTCATCTCGGATTTTCAAGCGCCGGATTTCTCACGCGCGCTCGCGGTGAGCGGACGGCGGCACGATTTCATAGCGATTCAAATCAAGGACGAACGCGAAAGAACGTTGCCAAACGTCGGTATCATTACGCTGGAGGATGCCGAGACCGGCGAACAGATCGAGATCAATACAGCAGATCGCAAGACCCGAACTCTTTTTACAGACCTGGTTACTGGATTTGAAACGGAGCTTTCGCGCACGCTCCGACGGAACAACGTTGATACGATTACGCTGCAAACCGGCAGAGATTATCTGCCGCCCTTGCGCTCGTTTTTTAAACAACGCGAACGCCGGCTCGGAGTTCGATAAGGGGGATGAAGTGCACCAGCGAGTCATCCAGAGCGGAGCGCAGCGGAGTCGAAGGATCCCGCAGAATGGCTCAAACACGTCATCACGGGATTCCTCGACTTCGCTCGGAATGACCACGCCCAGGCAATGAATATATTTTTATTCGCTACAGATGAATTCCATGATATCGCGCCGCCGGTGGATTATTCGCTGATTCCTCCGTGGCTTGTCTTTGTAATCGCGTTTGTCGTCCTCTCCCTCCTCGGTTTGGTTGTGTGGTGGTTTGTGAAGCGGCGGAAACTAGAATTGCCGCCAAAGGCGCCACGCGAAATCGCGCTCGGAGAACTCGAACAAATTCGGCCTGAAATTCACAAAATGAATCCGTATCAGTTTAGCATTCGCGTGTCCGACATTCTGAGGCGTTACGTAACCCAGCAATACGGCGTGCCGGCAACTCGACAAACGTCGATAGAATTTCTCACTGCGGCGGCAAAAGCCCCATCATTTTCCGCAGATGACAAATCGTTGCTCGAAGATTTTTTGAGCCGCTGCGATCTCATTAAGTTCGCCAAGTACGAAGCGACAACGTCAGACAGCGAACTGTTGCTGGATGAAGCAATCAGCTTTGTGAAAGGAGGTCAGCTTGCGACTGTTTAATTGTCTCTGTCATTCCGACCAGAGCGGAGGAATCCCGTCGCTCAACGTTGAGACAATTCTGCGGGATCCTTCGACTTCGCTTCGGTCCGCTCAGGATGACGTTTGGTGGCAAACGAAGTGCACAAAATCTCGTCACTCGGCATGACAAACTTATTTGATTGGTTCCAGGGGAATAGCGCGTTGACGTTTGCGCATCCGTGGCTGCTGCTCTTATTACTGGCGATACCGGTGCTTGCGTGGTTGCGCGGCAAAAGCGGGCCTGCTGCGGCGTTGACGTATTCGTCTACAGCCAGTCTGCAAGCGATCGGAAAAAAGAGCGCGGCGCGAGTCGGTAAAATCCTTCGGGCGCTGGTTTTTCTAGCCCTGTCTTTCTTCGTTGTGGCTCTTGCGCGTCCGCAACTTGGTAAGAGCCTCACGCAGATCGAGGCGAGCGGCATCGACATCATGCTCGTGCTGGACGTTTCCGGCTCGATGCTGACGAAAGATTTCACGATCGGGGGCCAGGAAGCGACACGCGTGGATGCGATTCGCGAAGTCACGCGAAAATTTATCGAAGCTCGTCCAAATGATCGCATCGGCATCATTGCGTTTGCCGGTCGCCCATATGTAGTAAGCCCGATGACGTTGGATCACGATTGGCTTTTGCAAAACTTGGATCGAGTAAAGATCGGCCTTGTCGAGGACGGCACTGCGATTGGATCGGCCATGGCGTCGGCTTCAACTCGGCTGAATGATAAACGTTCCAAGAGCCA
>JBARMF010000142.1:0-4020 GCA_049802315.1 Candidatus Udaeobacter sp. | reverse complement strand
TCGTCTTCGCGCAGTCTCATGATCTTGCCGCCTGCGAGCGCGTCTTCATGCTGCTGCAGCGCGCGTTGGTAAAAATATCGCACCAGGGATGTGCCATGATGCTCCTGAATAATGTCGATGATGCGCTTGTTGAGCCGATGCTTGAGCGCGAGATCCACACCCTCTTTCACGTGCGCGATGATGATCAATGCACTCATCGTCGGCGCCAGGTCGTCATGGGGATTTCGTTCGAAGCTCATATTCTCCGTGAAGTATTCCGGTTTCACCAGTTTGCCTACGTCATGAAAATAAGAGCAGACGCGGCAGAGGGTCGCATTCGCGCCGACGGCTTCCGCTCCGGCTTCGGCCAGATTGGCCACCACAAGGCTATGGTGGTAGGTGCCCGGTGCTTCGATTGTCATTTGGCGTAACAACGGGTGATTGAGATCTGATGCTTCCAACCATGAAATGTCGGTCGTGATTCCAAACAGATTCTCGAGCATCGGCAACGCGCCGCCCACTATCATCGCGGTAACAATACCGTTGCCAATGGCGAGAGCGCTTTGCACTCCAACCATGGCCCAGTCATTCGCCGTCGGATAAAACCAGTTAATTGGCCCGATCAAACCGAACGTCAGCGACAACAACCAGATAGCGAGCCCGACGAAGAAACCGGCGCGGATCAATCGGCCGCGACGTCGAACCTGCAGCGTGAGAGAGACAGCTGTAAATCCGCTGATCAGACTGGTGATTAAAAGAGGCGCATCGATAGGACCAAACAGCATGCTGCTCCACAGGCTCACGAAAAACGCTGCGTAAAGCCCGTGCTGTCGGCCGAGCAAGACGCTCAACACCAGCGGCGCAAAAGCGTATGGCGTAATCAATCCGGCCGTTTCCGGTTTCAAGAAGCGGTAATTGCCGCTGTTGCAAACGACCAGCAGCAATTTGATGACCGCCAGTTGGACAAAAATAACGCTAAAAACGAGAAGAATTCGCGAGTTCTGCTCGAAGCTTTTCGGCTGATTGATCCAAAGCTGCGTGATCGCAGTGGCCAGGACCAGGAGCGCAATGATGTAATTCTTCGTCGGCTCCGCTTGTTGACCGCTAAAGACGAGAAACGCCAGACCGCCAGCAAACAGCGCAAAGATGAATACCTTTACATACGACGAGCATTCCACGCTGCGCATCAGTTCACTGCGTGACCGGCGCCGCCGTCGTTTGCGCGATGCGAGGCCGCGTTTAATGAGACGACTGCGTTTGAGGAAATCGAACATAGCAATCCGTTATCTGCGAGATTCGGAGGTGGGACCGCGGTGCGCCTGATACGCGCCGATGATCGCGCGCACCAGTTCGTGTCGGACAACGTCGCGCTCGGTGAAGTATACCGTCGCGATTCCCGGCACATTCTTTAAGGCCTGCAAAGCTTCGAGGACACCTGACCGCTTGTTTGGCGGCAAATCAATCTGCGTGACATCGCCGGTCACGACGCACTTGGAATTCAAACCGATGCGCGTGAGCAACATGAACATCTGCTCATTGGTTGTGTTTTGGGCCTCATCAAGGATGACAAAGGCGTTGCTCAAAGTGCGTCCACGCATATACGCGAGGGGAGCCACTTCGATCGTTTGGCGCGCGATCGCTCGCTCCATTTCCTCCGGCTCAAGCATCTCACGTAATGCGTCATAAAGCGGACGTAGATACGGGAGGACTTTTTGTTCCAGGTCTCCCGGCAGAAAACCCAGTGCTTCCCCCGCTTCTACCGCGGGTCGGGTCAGAATAATACGGGCGACCTGCTCCTTCTTCAATGCCGCCACTGCCATCGCAACTGCAAGATAAGTTTTGCCCGTACCAGCTGGTCCAATCCCAAAAACAACATCATGCTTCTGAATCGCTTCCACGTATGCTCGCTGATTGGCGCTTCGTGCTACAACAGGAGGCCTGCGCGAAGAGGTTACGATTTTGGTCGAAACAATGTCGCCCAGGCTCTCATCGCGTTCTTCGGTCACGGCTTGCAGAGTGTAATTAAATTCGTGCTTCTGAATGTCAATGCCGCGCTGCCGGGCTTGCTCAAGCTGTTGAAATACCTGCTGGGCCTTGTCTACCCGACTCGGATCGCCTTCCAGTTTCATCCAACCTTCGCGTGTCGTTACTTTGACGCCTAACGAATCCTCGAGCTGCTTTAAAAGCTTGATGTCATTCGCATAGAGCGACTGCAGCGCACGTGGGCTTTCGAACTGCAAAGTCCGCGATTCAGTCATAATCGTGGCCGCTGCCACGAATTCTACAGCTAGCGGAAACCATAGACCAGCGCCCAGTGCGTACGGTCCTCTGGCGATTGTTCCACGCTCACAATGATAAAATAGCTGCCTGTCGTTTTTGGAATTACGTGCGCAGCCGCGAAGTGGCCTTTCTCCCAACTGTCGGGTTCTTCCGCAAGCTTGCCGTCGGAATCGTAAACGTGAACGGATACCTTTGCCTTGTCGACTTCGGTTCCCAGCCAGAACCAGTATTCGTTTCCTTTGAACAACTGCTGTCGCACAGCTTTCTTCTCGCCTGAACCGAGGTCTCCTCCCCAATAATCCTCGCGCACCTGGAACCCTTGTTTGACGTACGGTTCGGCGGCCTGCAGCGCAAACGATTGCGCGTCATCCACCGAAGCAAAAATCGCAGGCTGAAACGCCGTGAGAATCAGCAGCAGAGAGCTTGCGCGGACGAAAATCTTTACAAACCGGTTCATTGAAAGTCTAATCCTTGGTAACGATCCCCTGGTCAAGTTTCGTAGTGATCTCATTAACCTTCTTCACTGCCTCGGGCGGAATCCGTTTATCACCGGTATCGATCAAGGGTTTCACCTCGACCAGAGCATCCTGAATTTGGTGGAGAATTGGAAGATCAAATTCCGGCATTCCCTGTAGCCTTTTTTGAAAATAAGAGAGTAGATCGGGCTGGTGCAGCAGTTCTGCACCGTCTGCGGAAAAATGTTCGTTAACCACTGACGTCAATACTTCGGTCCCCCGCAGCCAGCCGCCCAAGCTAACGAGCTGCGACAACTTTTCATCGTGCACCTCGTTCATGGCTTGTTGTACGCTATTCTGCGTTCGATCCAGTTCCCGGCGTACATTGTTCCAATTTCGCTTGTCTGCTGCCTCAATGATCGCCTTCGCATGCGGGGTAATCGAATTTCCCACGCCGATACCCTTCGCCAGCGTGGTGACACGCTGCCCGATGTCCTTCACGGTTTCTGCGTCTTCGGCCTGCACAGCAATAAAGCCATCCGCAATCACTGTCCCCAGCAAAAGAGCAATACGCGGACGCTCGGTAAAGTTCGGTCCCTTGTCACTGCGGACATGGGCTCTCCAGTTCACCGCGCCGAGTTTGTTCAGCGCACCAAAAATCTCGTTAGGCAATGGAACCACAACATCTTCCACTTTTGTGGACAGTTGGCTAATGTTGATCTGTTGCGGCGCCTGAGTGGCATTGGCACAAACGGCAAGACCGCAGAGAACACCCACGATCTTAAAATATCTTATAAACGGCATCATTGGTAACTTTCGACTGTTGATTTCGGATTCGTATTCAGTTTTTAATGGAGCGAATCTTAACCGGAACTCCCGCTCCACACAACTAATGGCAGCATCGATCTCATTCATCCATCCAAGTAGCAAATCCGAAAGCGATTTGAACCGCCAACGTCCAATTCTCAAATCGCCATGAGATTGGATCGGCTGGAGCAAATCCTCGCGCGCGCGGCTTCGAGGCGAATCACCGTTATCGGCGATCTGATGCTTGATGAATTCGTCTGGGGAAAGGTCGGCCGCATCTCGCCGGAGGCACCGGTCCCGGTTGTGGAGGTGACTGGGGAATCGTTCTATCCAGGCGGCGCGGCCAACGTTGCCCGGAACCTACGCGAATTCGTCGATCATGTGGCTATAATTGGAATGCTCGGTAAAGATCGCAGCGGCCGGCAGCTCCGGGAACTTTTGGCGGAGCAAAACATCGACACGTCCAGCGCGATCGAGGACGAAAGCTTCTGCACAATCG
>JBARMF010000141.1:0-5580 GCA_049802315.1 Candidatus Udaeobacter sp. | reverse complement strand
TGAAAGGAGTGTTTCTGTGCATGAAGCACGAGATCGCGCACATGCTGCAAAGCGGCGGCGGTGCAATTGTGAATACTGCGTCAATCGCCGGCCTGATCGCCGAGCCGGGAATCAGCGCTTATATCGCCGCTAAACATGGCGTCATCGGCTTGTCCAAAGCGGCTGCCGTCGAATACGCAAGCAAGGGCATTCGCATTAACGCGCTGGCGCCCGGGCTGGTGAATACCGCTATGACGAAGGCCTGGTTCGATGATCCAAATATGAGCGCGCACTTCCTTGCGAATACGCCTATCGGCCGCGTCTCGCAGCCTGCGGAAATAGCGGGCATGGTTTTATTTCTTTGTTCCGACCTCGCCTCGTTCGCTGTTGGCCAGACGTTCGTAATCGATGGCGGCTACACGACTCATTAACCTAAAGTTTGATATTCGCGCTTGGCGGCCGATTCAAAAAAGGCGACCTTAAAAATCGCCTGAACGAAAGTAACGGTGATGACTCTTCCGCCCGACATCGAGTTTCACGAAGACATTCGTCTGTTCGTTTACAAACCGCGGGGTTTACTGGATGAAGCTTCGGTTACTAGAACCGTTAATATTCTTACGGATCTAGAGGCAATGCTAAAGGAGCCGTTCAATCGGTTTTCCGATACGTCGGCAATCGATCGAGTCGAGTTGAATTACCAATACGTCATTCAGGTTTCGCTCTATAGAGTGCTTTCCTACGCTGATCGGCCACCGGTGAAATCGGCAATTCTCGCGACCGAGCCCACCGTCGGCCACTATTTTCAGTTGCATGCCGTGATCACTCAGGGCTCGCCGATCAATGTTCGAATATTCCAACAACGAGAAGACGCCGCGAAATGGCTGGGTGTTGCACTGGAACGGCTCGTTGAAAATTCCGCGCAAGCGGCAGACGAGAGCGGCAACCAACCAAACGGATCTGCTGTTAAAGAACAATGAAACTTCCACCTGAACTCCAATTCCACGACGATCTCCATCTGCTCATCTATCGACCGCACGGTGTGATCAACGAGGCGGCTGTTAAAAAGGTTGTATCCGTTCTCGAGGATCTCGAAGCCAAGTTGCAGGAGCCTTTCAACCGATTCACAGATACGTTGGCGGCTGACGAAATTGAACTCAACTTCGAATATGTCATCAAGTTCTCTCTGCACCGGCGCCTTTCTTATGCGGGTCATCCGCCAGTGAAGTCAGCGATTTTCGCTACTGATTCGACGATGATTCATTACGGCAAGCTGCATGCTGTGCTGACTCAGGGTTCACCGATCCATGTTCACGTCTTCAAAGATCGAAAGGAAGCGGCCGACTGGCTCGCCGTGCCGCTCGAACGATTGGTGGCGCGAACATGAATTCTGAACGTTCGTTGAACAGTGAGGCGGTTTTAGCAGTTCCTCACGTAACGGCTTCAGCCGAAAGCCGGTAAACCGAAGCCAGCCTGAACGGGCACAATGCTCATTGCAAACGTCTTGACGCGCAGCCTCTCTATTCCCTAGGCTCCTTCTCATGAGCACCAATTCTCTTCTGGTAGTTTCGGTCATCAGCTTTGCTGCAATTTCGCTTCTGCAAGCACAATCGCCCACCCCGGCCGAATCACCCGCTGCGTCGCCTGCAAAACATCGCACACATAAAAAAGCTGAGACGACGACGTCTCCGGCTGCGGGAGCTGAAGCTTCGCCTTCGCCAACGGCTAAACGTGGCCGGAAAGCAAAAACAACGGCAGAGGCCTCACCATCACCGACGGGAGCTGCAGTTTCCGCTTCGCCAGCTGCCAAAGGCGGGCGAAAAACAAAAACGACCGCGGCCCCGGCGGTTGTGACTCCTTCACCCTCGCCTGCGAAGAAAACACTTGCCGATTTCTTTAAGCCGCAAACTTCAGCTAGCCCGGCCGCTGCCGCTGCTCCTGCTGCGACTACTACAAGCGCTGCGACGAGGGCCGCTCAAGCGACACCCGCACTGGGCGGGGGACACGGCCTCGTGTGGGTTAACACAGAATCGCATATCTACCACAAGGAAGGCTCGCGTTTTTACGGCAAGACCAAGAAGGGTAAGTACGTAAGCGAAGCTGACGCGATCAAAGAGGGAGACAAAGCGAGTAAACAATAAACCGCGAGAGATCCATCGCGCTTGGAGACGCGATGGTTCAGACTCGAATCGAGACGAGCGGCAGCCGCTATGCTTGAGCGGACTGGCCGCCGGACGATTGGCCACTGAGGCTTTGCAAGAGCGATGGCAGCAAAGCAGCCAATCCCTGTTGATGGTCCGCATTAGGATCGATTTTTCCGGCTGGCGTTAGCTTGTCGACGATCTTTGGCAGGTACTCAGCCAGGAACGTTGACACCATAGCCGGATCCACTCCCATTTTGGTCGCAATCGCATTGACCTGCTCTGAACCGAGCACGTTTTGAACTTGATTGCTGGAAACCGGCTGGTTTTCACCCATGCCAACCCACGATTGGAATGCGTTTCCGTGGCCACTCTGTGCAAATTTATTGGCCAAACCCTGCAGACCGCCGCTCTGCGCGAGGATACCGCCGACAATTCCCATCAGCGGATTCGCCTGACCAGATGTACCGCCTTCTCCGCTAGCTGCGCCAAGTATCGAATCGAGTAGACCCATAACCTGTTTCCTCCTTTGTTTGTTGGTTGCGAGTAAAATAGACCACCTGTTCGATGGTCGACTAGACAGAATATCGCAGCGGTGCGCGATCAGCCTATAAGACCAAAGTCCCATAAGTCCGTGTAACAACAGGAGATTATCTTTAAGGGAAAGCACGGTGAGATTAGTCAACCGCTGATTCGAAAACGTCAGAATGATTCCGCTTCAATGAACGTATGGCTGCACAAGCAAAGTGCTGGTAAAGCTCGCGGAGAACGGCGGGAAAGTTCCTCCGGAATTATTGAGCTAGGTACCGTTTGTTGCAGCGCTGGCAGTCTTGGGCGGGACGCGGCGGTCACTCGGCTATCCACGGCACTCATCGCGCGCGCGAAGGACTCGATAGACGCGGCGTTTCATCCCGACGAAAATGCGGTGTAATAACTTGTTTCTGAGCTTCTGCCGTGTCGTACTTCCAGGGCTGTTGGTTTGCCTTTGGTCGTGCGAGGGGGATCTTTTTGGTTCCGATTCAAAGGAGATTGCGCAGGGCTATCGCTTGAAACGAATCGGTAATCCCAGTCAATTCGCTTTGCTGGTGCCATATGACACCGGCGGTATTATCATAGATGAAATCGGTTGGCGTAAGCCATTCATCATTGCTCGAGCTGCTGGATCTCAATACTGGGACCGAATCGACACTGATCATGCTGAACACATTCGCATCAGTGATTCACAGCGTATGTCAAATCCGAATTATCGAACTATTCCCGTAGAAAATGCGGACATGGCATGGAATCACCTCAAACCACATAAACGACTGTGGTGATGGCCTCTGGGAAATCACCTCGCTATCGCGAGCTTGCCACAATCTGGAAGGCTCGCTCGCGAGGCACGAGTCAAAAGATCTATCAGAAAATCCCGTCGTTTTGCTGGCTGCCGGCAAAGGCCGAAGTAATTAGTCTATTTTTCCGCGACCACATGCAGCTTTGGCCGAACAGATCGTGCGGAACTTGCGTCGGCGGCTGAGCGAGCCGGCATTGCAGGCATGAACGATATCGATTTCGTCGGGTTGGTGCGTGCAGCGTCAAAAGAGTCGCCATCGCCTTGACCAACATGTTAGCATCAGCGGCCAAACCAAAATAAATCTATGCTACACATTATCTGGTACATCATTGTCGGCTTCATCATCGGTTTAATCGCACGCGCAATTATGCCCGGCGCACAGCATCTTGGTTTCATAATGACCACTTTGCTTGGGATCGCTGGCTCGATCGTCGGTGGGTTTATCGGGCGGTTGTTTTCCAAACCGGAGCCGGGTTCAGCGTTTCATCCGGCCGGTCTCATCATGTCGATCATTGGCGCGATCATTCTGCTCTTTATTTGGATAAAATTAATGGCCTGACCAAGTCGATTCGCACCCTTGACGAGAAACATCACGTGTCGGTTGCGCGCTAGATGCTCCGCTTTCACCGTTCGCTTTGTATCAGCCTATAAGACCAAAGTCCCATTGTTGATGCGTCTTGCTTTTGTCAGGCTCTATCAGCTAACAATCAGCCTATGAACAAGTATATCGCCGAATTCATCGGAACATTTTTTCTCGTCCTGACAATTGGCTGCACAGGAATTGGCGCAGGCGCAGGGGTCATCGCGCCGCTCGCCATCGGCGCAGCGCTCATGGTGATGGTTTTTGCCGGCGGCCATATCTCTGGAGCACATTATAACCCAGCAGTCACGCTCGGCGTCTTTATCCGGGGCAAGGTAAATGCGAGCGACGTTGTGCCCTACTGGGTGGCACAGCTCGCCGGTGCCGCAGTCGCGGCGCTGATCGTGAGCAAGGTCTTTCGCGCCGGGGTGGTTGTTACTCCCATTGCGCCGAATGTTGGTCCGGCGCTGCTTGCGGAATTTCTTTTCACATTTGCGCTTGTCTATGTGGTGTTGAACGCCGCTACGGCAGAAGGCACTTCAGGAAATTCATTTTATGGCCTGGCCATTGGCATGACCGTGATGACCGGCGCATTCGCCGTTGGCGACATTTCGGGCGGCGCGTTCAATCCCGGGGTCGCTCTTGGAATTACCCTTATGGGCATTGCCAAGTGGGCGAATATCTGGATGTTTTGGGTGGCTGAATTCGCTGCCGCTGTTGTCGCAGCAGTGGTTTTCCAGCTAATCAACCCGCCGATGCAAACCACTCCGATCGCAACAGACGAGCCCCCTTACGAAACACCCGATTGAAAACTCAACCATCCACTCTTCAGAATCTTATGAGAGAAACCAAAATTATTGCAGTTCTCCTTGGCATCTGTGCATGCGTTATCGCTTCATCTGTGACTGCGGCTACAATTCCCGCAGGAACAACACTGGCGGTCACGACCGTTAGCCTTATTACATCGCAGGATGCGGTGGGCGCAACTTTCGAGGCGAAGATCGCTCAGGACGTTTCCGTCAAAGGAAACGTTCTGGTGAAAGCTGGAACAAAAGCATTTGGAAAAGTCAGCTCTTCTCGTCGTAATCCGCGCAGGTCCGAGCCGCTAGCGGTGGAGCTAATATCTGTTTCACTGAACGGACGCAAGGTCGCAGTGAAGACGAGCCCCATCTCACCGCACGGCCCACCGCAAACCGCGCGTCAGGCGCAGTACGGACATACCGCCGGCACGACAGTAGTGAATCCTCAAACGCTGTTGCAGTTCCAGCTTTTGCAGCCCGTGACGCTGTGATAGCTGATTTACAGCGCTAAGCCAACAGCTCTGCCTTACGTTCCAGCCGATAATCCTGCTGAGGTGGAACCGCTCGCGTTTCGCGAATAAAAGAAGTGCGAGTTCCGCATGACATGCTGGAGAACTCTTCGATGATCCGAGCTGCGATGTTACCGTGACGCATCGGACGGAAGCGTGAATGGGAGACCTTTCCTGATCAGTTGTGAGAAATAAGGAGAGTCGTTAGCGGCGCTGGCACGTGTGTCGATCAGGCTTCGAG
>JBARMF010000140.1:0-2094 GCA_049802315.1 Candidatus Udaeobacter sp. | reverse complement strand
CTTTATCGATTGGAGAAACGGAACTGGATCCGTGGCCGCTGGATTGAAAAGGCGGGCCAACGCAGGCGCCGCTACTACCGCCTGACTGCCTCTGGCAAAAGCGTGTTGTCGAAGCAGCGCGCCGGCTGGCGTGAGTTTGTAGAAGCCATCAACCTCATCACCGGAGTTCAACATGCCTGATTTTAGGGTCGAGATCAGATCGCACCTGGCCGAGTTGCAGTTATCGCCAGTGCGTGAGGCGGAAATCGTTGAAGAAGTTTCGCAACATCTGGAAGAGGAATACGAGCGGGCGGTCAGCAGCGGCGCGTCGGTCGACAAAGCGCGCCGGCAAGCCCTCGAGCAGCTCAACGCGCCCGATTTGTTAGGTCGCGAACTCAAACGCGTTGAGCGTCGTGTGTCGCAACAAGCGGTTGCACCAGGCGCGCAATCAAAGACCAATCTTTTTAGCGATCTCACCCAGGACATCCGTTATGCACTGCGCATGCTGGCGAAGAACCCGGCGTTCACGATCATCGCGGTGATTGCGCTCGCACTCGGCATCGGTGCAAATAGCGCAATCTTCAGCGTCGTGGACGCAGTGCTATTGCGGCCGTTGCCGTTCAAACATCCCGAACAACTGGTGATGTTGTGGGAGAACGCCGCACATCAGGGCTTCCCAAAAAATACCCCGTCGCCCGCTAACTTTCTCGATTGGCAGAAGCAAGCCCAATCCTTTACCGGAATCGCAGCAATGGCGGAGCGAAGCTTCAATCTCACCGGTGTCGGCGAGCCCGAACGGCTCGATGGGCGTCGTGTTTCCGCAAATCTGTTCGAGTTGTTAGGTGTACCGGCCATGCTTGGGCGCACATTCGTGCCGGAAGACGATAAGCCTGGCACGCACGTTGTTCTCCTCAGCTACTCACTTTGGCAACGGCGCTTCGGCTCCGACCCAGCGGTCATTGGCCGCGCCCTTACCCTCAACGGCGAGAGCTACACGGTCGTGGGTGTAATGCCGCGACTGGTGCAACTGCCTGGCTACGAAAACGTGAGCGATCAGCTCTGGGTACCAATTGCGTTTCCGCCGGAGGAAGCCGCGCAACGTGGCAATCATTTCCTCGAAGTGATCGCGCGAATGAAACCCAGCGTCACTTTGAAGCAGGCGCAAGCTGAGATGGAAACGATCGCTGCGCGCCTTGAGCAGCAGTATCCGGATTACAATATGCGGATCGGTGCGGTCGTGGTTCCGCTCCATGAACAGGTTGTTGGCGATATTAAACCGGCGCTCCTTGTTTTGCTCGGCGCAGTCGGGTTTGTGCTCCTCATCGCCTGCGCAAACGTTGCCAATCTGTTGCTCGCACGCGCCGCTGTTCGGCAAAAGGAGATCGCGGTCCGCCTGGCACTCGGCGCTAATCAGTCGCGCCTCATCCGACAATTTCTGACGGAGAGCGTGTTACTCGCGATGTTCGGCGCGGGATTAGGTTTGCTGCTGGCATTCCTCGGCCTCCGCGCACTTAGAACATTCATTCCTGCGAGCATTTCTCAGGCGGAAACAATCAACATCGACGCCAGAGTGCTCATCTTTACAGCATTAATCGCCGTGGTGACTGGAATCGCCTTTGGTCTCGCGCCCGCCATTCAGGGATCGCATTTGAATTTGAACGATACGTTGAAAGAAGGCGGTCGTGATTCCGCCGGAGCCAGCAAAGGAAACCGAGCTCGAAGCCTGCTGGTGATCAGCGAGGTCGCCATTTCCTTCGTGCTGCTGATCGGCGCCGGCCTTTTGATCAACAGCTTTTTTCATCTACGGAATCTTGATCCCGGATTTCGTCCCGATCATCTCCTGACAATGAAAGTTGATCTATCGGAGGTGAAGTATCCCGATCGTGAACGACGCGCAGCATTCTTCGATGAGGTGATGCGACGCGTCCATGAGCTGCCAGGAGTGCAATCAGCTGCTGTCGCCGATAATCTGCCGCTCACATTCAACGGCAATTCCATGACGATTGGCGTAGAAGGGGTGACGGACCCGCCGCCTGGTCAACGACCCGATGTTATCTTCCGTGCAATCGGACCTGGTTACTTTAAAACGATGGGCATTCCAATCGTCGGTGGCCG
>JBARMF010000139.1:0-5115 GCA_049802315.1 Candidatus Udaeobacter sp. | reverse complement strand
ATGTTTGTGAGCGCCCTAACAAACGCGAAGGATTTATTGGTTGTGTCGCCGCGCTGCACATCGACGTCGCCGCGCATTTCCCAGTCGTCGTGACGCGCGACGATCGAGTATTTGCCAGTGGGAAGATTAGCTACGGTTTGCGGAGTTACGCCTTCGCGCGAAACCTGCCCGTCCTCGCTCCGTATTGAGAACTGTGCTCCGGGCGGATCGGATTGGATTTGAAGAGCGCCTTTGCTTCGCACAAGTCGAAACGGCGGCAGATCTGGTAATTGTTTGCGTCTGAAGTCAACATTCGTTTCCACCGGCTCGTATCCCGGGCTCATGATGCGCAGGTTGTATTTGCGGGGTTCCAAGTCTGCGAACGCCGCCGGGCTTTTTTGTGCATGATCGCCTAAAACGACAAGGGCGCCGGCCGGGTCGGTCCGGATCGTCGTTTGCAGGTGAAGATCGGCGCCTGATTGCGACGCTTTTAGCCAAAATCCGATCGCGGCGACCAGAAGAACCACGAGTAACAACGTCGCCAGCCAAATTTTTGCGTGCGATTTTCGTGGGCGTTCACCTTGCTTCAGTGCGGTGAGGTCGCGATGCATTTCCGCGGCCGAGCCGTAACGTTTGTTCGGATCGTTGGCGCATGCTTTCACCAGCACATCATTGAGTTGCAGCAGACGCTCGCGGTCCGGACGCGTGCTCAATTGCGAATCGACCTCCGGAAAATCGAGGCGGTCTTTTCCGGTGCAGGTTTCGTAAAGAAGTTTGCCCAGACTGTAAATGTCGGCGCGCGGCGTGCCCGGCCCTTCCGGCGGGATGTAACCTTCCGTGCCAACGAATGAACGCTGTCCGCTGGCCGCCACCAATCCGATGTCGGCCAACTTCGGCACGCTTTCGCTGAAAATGATGTTCGACGGTTTGATATCGCGATGGGTTAGCCCGCGCTTGTGCAATGCTTCAAGCGCTTCCGTTAACGAAAGCCCAAGGCTTATCGATTCGTTCGCGGAGAGGCGTTTGTGCCGCGCGAGATCGGTCTTCAACGTGCGCGGCTCGTAGCTGCCAATATCGATCTTTCGTCCGTCCAAATGATCGTCCGCCAGTTCCATGCTGTAGTAGAGATATTCGGCGGTCCGTCCGACGTGCAGGATGTTGATAAAGCCAGCATGCCCTCGAGAGATCGGCTCGAAAGCTGACATCCCTTCGAATTCCCGGAGAAACGACCGCTCGCTTTCGAACGTGCTGCGGTAGACGACTTTCACCGCGCGAAATGCGCCGGTCACAGTCCGCGCCAGCCAAATCTCACCGTAAGCGCCACGCCCGATTACGCGCAGTAGTTCGTGATCGGGGATGATTGGTATCTGAGCCGTAACCTCGTCGGGAATGGGCGATTTTACACAAGCAGCGGAGGCGAAGCAATTCTGGGGTAGCACACGCGTCCCGCGTGTCTGGCGAAGGCCTCTGGCGTTCGCGGACTTTTTCTCCTGAGTGTCAACTTCGGCGAGTGGCGAACCGTGATCAAAGTTCGTTTCGGCGCGACGCCGAAACCAGACACGCGAGACGCGTGCGCTACCCATGCGCGAGGTTCCGCTCGCTGCGCTCGAGTGCTTTAACCTCCTTCTTCAACAGCGCGCCTACGCGATGTCGCGCCAGATACACCTGGCCGATATTGACTCCCAATCGCGCGGCAACTTTCTGTGCCGGCCATTCCTTGCGCACATAACAATCAAAAATCTGAAACTGCTTCGGCTCGATTTGTTTTTTCACCCGCGTGATCGCTGCCTCAAATAAATTCTCCTTCCACTCCGTTTCCCAGACCTCATCCAAAAAAATGCCGCGCGAATCGGGGACACGCTCGATTGTTGCCGTCGCGCGTTCGTCCGACAAAGGAGGACGTTTCGCATTGCCGGGTTCGCGTTTGCGAAACTGATCGGCGATTCGCCAGCGCGTAATCTGCAACAGCCAGCCTTTAAACGAGCCAATTGCCGGATCGTATTTCAACTTGTCGATGTTCTTCGCAACGGTGATGACGGTTTCCTGCACCACTTCCTGTGCTTCGGCATCAGTGAGACCGGATCGGCGCGCGGCTGAATAGATCAGCTTCGAGTACGTGTCGAAAAACTCCTGCCAGCGCAATTGATCGCCCCAATCGGCCAAACGCTCGACCAAGCTGCGCCGCGTCGCGAGCAAGTTGAGCTGCTTCACATCCATGTTTTAACCGTTGCCAGGAATGACGGCAATCAAGGAGCGGCGGTCTCCAGACCGCCGTTTTGAATTTAGCGCCAAAGACGCGGCATTCAGAACAAGCCTGGGGCATCGCCCCAGGATGGTAGAGTAAATGAAAACACGCCAGCGCTGAAAGCGCGATTCAATTGCTGGTTCGTCTGTTCCAGCGTTGCTATCTGAAACCGGAGCTGATTCGCGCCTTTAGCGCTCGTTAATTCTGCGACAATCGAATCCCTGGGGCGATGCCCCAGGCTAACCTGTGAGGCAGCGCCGTTGGCGCTAAACGCGTCCGAGCCGCCGAAATCTTTCGCCAAAGTTTTCTGAAAGATTTTGGCGCGGCGTCCGTATTCCCCTCATGAACACGCCCGAGTTTCTCCCTAAACCGAACAAATCCATCTCCCGCATCGCCCGCGCATTGCAGGGATTCGCTGGGCTGATTTTTGGAAACATCTCCTGGCGACCACCGGGTTGGCTGAGCCGATCTGTCGCCGGGTGCAATCGCTTCGGACGCGCTCATCCGAGGCTAATCGCGTCGGGGGTGATCGCGATTCTTCTGATTTCGTGCGGCGGGGCGTGGACCTGGAAGTGGTATTCGCATCTGCCGAAACCCAGAAAAGTTTCGGCCAAGATCGTTCCAGTTGAAGTCACCAAGCTGGAGAAAGAACTGAAGTTCCCGCGGCTAGTGGTTTATTTCAGCGAATCTGCTGCGCGCCTCGAAGACTTAAAAAAACCATCCGTGGAAGGCGTGCGACTTGAGCCGCATCGGGACGGCTCATGGCACTGGGCTCAGGCCGATATTCTCGTGTTCGAGCCGACCGAAGATTGGCCGGCAGATCAGAAATTCAAAGTGATCTTCGCCAAGAATTTCTTCCCGCGCCACGTCTTGATGGAGCGGCTCGCCTATGAAACACGCACGCCCCCATTCTCAATCACCGTCAAAGAACTGGAAATTTACCAGGACCCGACCAATCCAACACGACGCGAAATCAGCGCGACCCTGGAACTCACGCACGCGGTCGATCCCGGCGAATTGGAGCGACATGTCCAACTCACGATGGCCGGCGGTTCAAGCATTTTTCCGCCTAACGACCCGGCTCCGCATTTCACAACGAGCTACGGGTTACATCGTCGCATGGCTTACATCCACAGCTCGCAAATCGTGCTGCCGCAGCACGAGGATTTTCTCAATTTGACGGTGACGAAAGGCCTTCACACCGCGCAAGGCGGCGCGCAGACGCGGGACGCAATCGAGCAGAAACTCCGGATCCCGTCGGTCGCCTCGATGTTTCAGATCGATTCCATTCGAACCACTGTCGCCCGCAACAAAAACGGTGAGCCGGAGCAATTGATCGTGCTGACCACGACCGCCGACATCAGCACACGCGACTTGTCGAAAGCTCTCCAGATCCGGTTGCTCCCCAAACGCAAACTTTCCGACGCCGAAAAAGCGGCAGAAGTCGAAACGGAAGGAGATATCGATCAAACCGCCGATGAGTCTGCTGCTTCGAATCAAGAAACTGATTCCGATGATGATTCGGTCGGATCGCAGGTAAAAGAAACCGAGCTTTGGAAAAGTGCGACCGATGTCCCCGATGACATTCTCGATACCGCACGTCCAGTGGCATTCGCGCCGATGGAGTCCGAAAAGCCGCTGGCTCGGCAGCATGCGTTTCGAGTGCGCGTTGAAAGCGATGGCGAGCTTTATGTCCGGGTGAACAAGGGCGTGCAGGCGTTTGGCGGTTTTTCCTTAAGCGAAGATTACAATGCGGTCGTCGACGTCCCGGCGTTGCCGCGCGAAGTCCAGATCGAAGGCCAGGGCGGGCTGCTCGCGCTCAATGGCGAACGAAAGCTGTCGATCCGCTCCCGCGGACTCAGCGCAATCGAATACGAGATTGCGCGTGTCGCCACGACGCAGATCAATCATCTGGTCAGTCAAACCGAGGGAAGATTCGAGCACCCGCATTTCCGCGACTCCGATCTCTTCGACGAGGAAAACATTTCGCGCATCGCGCTCGAGCAACAGGGCATCGCGCTCGAGAACAAATGGAAAGCAAACTATTCGGCGTTCGACTTTTCCGAGCATCTACGCAAACCGGCAGACGGCGGCAGCGAGCGCGGTCTGTTTTTCGTGACGGCGCGCGGTTGGGACTCGGAGAAGAAAAAAGCGATCAAAGCGGTCAGCGACTCACGTTTCATCCTCGTCACCGACACCGGAATCCTGACGAAGAAAAACGCTGACGGCAGTCACGACGTTTTTCTTATTTCAGTCAAAGAAGGGACGCCGCTGCCGAACGTGGTCGTCGAACTTTTGGGCAAAAACGGTATCGCTATCCAAAGCGCTACGACGGACTCCAATGGCCATTGCACGTTCGGATCGGTCGAGAAATCAACGCGGGAGAAAACGCCGGTTGCATTCGTAGCGCGTAACGGCGATGACGTATCGTTCATTCCGTACAATCGCGAAGATCGGCAACTGAACTTTTCGCGGTTCGACATTGACGGCGCGGAGAGTGTTTCACCAGAAAACCTCGATGCATTCGTGTTCACCGAGCGGGGTGTTTACCGGCCCGGCGACGACGTTCACGTCGGCATCGTCGTGAAGCAACGTAACTGGAATGGCAAGCTCGGCGGGCTTCCGATTGAAACCGAAGTGGTAGACGCGCGAGATCACCCGGTTCAAACCAGGAAAATCAATTTACCCGACAGCGGATTCACCGAGCTGACTTATCAAACGGCTAGTGAATCGCCGACCGGCCTCTACATCTTCAATGTTTACCTCGTTAAGAACAGCAAACGCTCCACGTTGCTCGGCTCGACCACGGCGAACGTGAAAGAATTTCTGCCGGATCGAATGAAAATCGAGACGCGGCTGTCGCAAAATGCACCGCGTGGTTGGATCCAGCC
>JBARMF010000138.1:0-2633 GCA_049802315.1 Candidatus Udaeobacter sp. | reverse complement strand
GCGCTCATTTCCTTTAGCTCTTTCGTGTGCACGAGCTGCAGCTTACTCAGGAGAGTTCCGATGAATTCATTATCGGGGTCGATTCGCAACTGATCGAGCCAATGTTCGACCTCCGACGCCACATCCTTGTGAAGCAAACTCAACGCCCCAAAGGCCAGCGTCAGAAGCAGCGCACCTTTTACGAATTTGAAAACTGCGATTAGGAGCAGAGTTCCGTCGCCGTGTGAATGAGATCGTTTTTTCGCTGGCACTACATTCCTATCGTGCCTTCGCACTGAGCCGGACTGAAACCGATTGCGTTTCTTTGCGGCGAAAGAACGGTACGATCCTGAGAACCGCATACGCCATCTGCAGAGCGTGTAGCTGCCCGTTTGATTAAGAAATGCAAGCTTCCGTGCGCGCAGCGCACTTCACCAGCGAAACCCGATTCAGGTTGAGAACATGCGCTTATCCTCTTTGCTCGCTTTCATATTCGACATCGACGGCACGCTGGTCGATTCCAATGAATTGCACGTCGATTCCTGGGACCGCGCCTTCCGGCGATTCGGCAAACAATTTTCTCGAGAAGAATTGCGCGCGCAGATCGGCAAGGGCTCCGATCAATATTTACCCGAATTTCTCTCGTCCGAAGAGATCAAACGTTTCGGGAAAGAGCTGGATGAATACCGGTCCAAGCTGTTCAGGGAAGAATATCTTCCCAAGGTCCGAGCGTTTCCTAAAGTGCGCGAACTTTTTCAGCGCATTCACGACGACAACAAACGCATCGTGCTCGCCAGTTCCGGCAAAAAGGCTGACACCGAATATTACGTTGATCTGCTGAAGATCGGCGATCTCATTCACGGCTGCGTGTCGGGTGACGATGCCGACAGTTCAAAACCGGCGCCCGATATCTTTGCCGCTGCGTTGAGAAAGGTTGACGATATTTCGCCCGACGACGCTGTGACCGTCGGTGATACAAGATTCGACATCGAAGCCGCCGGAAAAGCCGGCCTCAAAACGGTTGCGTTTCTATGCGGTGGAACGGTGGAATCAGTGTTGCGTGAGGCAGGTGCAATCGCGATCTGCTGTGATCCCTCGGATTTTCTCGCCTGTTACACCAGCTAGCGACTTATTTTCCCCTATTTCGCTCGGAGCTTAAGCGCTGATCGTGATCAGCTTCCTCAATGCCTTCTTGAACCAATTTTTCGACGATGTTTCCGTCATCTTCAGGTCGCACGGTCGGAGCTTTCTCGCCTGTCGACACTAGTGGCATTTGCCAATCGCGACCCGGTTCCTCCCTCGTCGGGAGCTTCTCCGAATCCGAGGTCGGACCAGTGAGCTGCTCGCGCGCGTAAGTCCTGTCGAGATCATTCGGTTGCGAGCGTCCATCACTGCGTGCGATCTCGCGTGCCCGCTCCTCGATCATCTGCGGCGTCACCGTTCCAAGCCCTTCGGTTCCGTGAAGGATCTTGCCACTGGTCGGCTGTGTTTCATTCATAGGCTGTTATTCAGAATTCGTGCGGAATGCGACGCGCGGTTGGTTTTTCAATCCGATCAAGAAAAAAGCGCCCCGCATTTAAGTGGGGCGCTTTTCCGTGCGCGAAGATGCGCTAGTCAACAACTTCAACAAAGTCGGGATCGCCGGCGCAGATCATGCGCTGCGTGTATGTAAAACCGTCCACGTCAACCGCAACCCAACAGCCGTCCAGGAATATGAAGTACGAATTCCCGATCAAGCGAAAATGGCTCGCACCGTATCGTTGGACGAAGAATTCTTTTGGATGTCGCCCGAGACTGAACACCTCGCTGTGACGCGTTCTGAACTCTTCCTTGTTCACCGTCGTCGTCTGGCTCGTGCTCGAATGCACACCAGGTTCAGTCCGGTTCACGTCCGGAGCGTGACCCTTCATCTTCGTTTGTCCGCGTACGTTTGTTCCCATCTCAGGTTTTGCCTCCGGTTTGCTCTGCTCCTGCGCGGGTCGCATTTTTTTTGCTTTCGCTGGGGCAGTAGTCTGCGGTTCCTTTGTCTGCTCCTGCGTCTGTTGCGGCTCCGCTTGCTGGCCTAGCGCCATAAACGGTAAGGCAGCCGCAGTTATTGCTGTCATTATCACGATTCTCATAGTTTTTCCTTTCACCCTATGTACTTCGTATCTCTGACAGTTTTGGTCCTGTGAATAAGTAAGGTTTTGCTGAACTCGAGCGCTGTTCCGCCTTGTAGCGAAATCGATTTTCTTGATTTCTAATTAGTCTCTCCGAATTCCTTTCATCGCGAAGCGGACCGTGTTCAACTCGGCGCCAAGCGACTTCGCCTGCTCAGTCGTGAGGCCGACCAGCGGCGGCCGCACTCGCGCCCATTCCAGATCGCCCGCGTAGATCGCAATCGCCTGTTTCACCGCCGCGATCATCGACGGAAATGTCCTGCTGCTGAAAATTTCGCGCACCAAGTTTAAACGCGCCTGTTGGTCTTGGAGATCTATATCTGCTGAGACAGCGGACACCGCATTGTACAACTCGTAAATCGCCGCCGGGTTCACGTTTGCCGTCGCGGAAATTGTGCCCGCACCGCCATTACGCATATTTGCGAGCAGGAACGATTCGCTGCCGACAAACACGTCGAACTCAGTCCGAGCTCTCCACGGCGAGTCTGCGACCGG
>JBARMF010000137.1:0-4882 GCA_049802315.1 Candidatus Udaeobacter sp. | reverse complement strand
GTATCATTAACACCGGCCTTTCAGGCCGGTGCGGTCGGTTGCGAAAGATACAAGCCGTTTCAACGGCTTCTAGCTGGAGCTGCGCTGAAGTTCGGAATTCCGGCTAAAAGTAAGCCGTTAAAACGGCTGCAACGGGAGGCGTTGCAATTGCACCGGCCTGAAGGCCGGTGTTAATGAAATGCTCTTTAGCGAAATAGTTAGGATGGCGCTGGCCTCTCTAGGCGCGAATAAACTGCGCGCCGCGCTGACAATGATCGGCATCACGATCGGCGTTTTCTCGGTGATCTCGGTGATGACCGCCATCGGGGCGCTGCAGTCCTCCATTGAGAGCGGCATTAGTTTTCTCGGATCGAATATTTTTCAATTCGCCAAGTACCCGGCGAATGTGAACGTCGGCGGCGAGATCAAGAAAAAATATCAGAACCGGCGCAACATCACGTATCGCGAGGCGCTGCATTACGCGAAGTTGATGGAAGGCAACGCACACGAAATCTGTCTCAAAACTTTTGGTTACGAGGTGAAGGGCCAGGCTGTTTACAACGGCGTCAAGACCACTCCGAGCCTTCTCATTGTGGGGACAAACGGCAGTTTTCTCACCGCAAATGCCTACACCCTTGGGTATGGCCGGAATCTGAATGACGAAGATGTCGAGCTTTCACGCAGGGTGATTGTCGTGGGCAAAATGATCGAGAGACGTTTGTTCCCGCATGAATCGCCGATCGGCAAAGTGGTGAGAGTTAGCGGTCACACTTACACAATCGTCGGTGTGCTCGCAGAGAAAGGAACCTCCTTCGGCCAGAGCCAGGATGACGTTTGCATCATGCCAATCACGCGGTTTTTCGAGGACTATGGCGAAGCGAAACGCACGGTGAATATTGCCACACAAGCGTTCTCCACGGAGACTTACAATCAAACGCTGGACAAAGGGATTAGCGCCATGCGCATCGCGCGTGGACTGCGCGCCGACCAGGAAAACGATTTCGAGATTTATTCGAACGACTCACTGAAAAGCGCGTTCACGTCAGTTGCGGGCGTCGTGCGCATCGGTGCATTCGTTGTCAGCTTCATTGCGCTGTTAGCTGCCGGGATCGGTATCATGAATATCATGCTCGTGAGCGTTACCGAACGAACGAAGGAAATCGGTGTGCGTAAATCGATCGGCGCACGCAGCGGCGATGTTCTGCGTCAATTCCTCACCGAAGCTGTTTTCATCTCCGAGGCCGGCGGAATTCTCGGAATCATTCTTGGAATCATCGCCGGCGACCTGCTGGCAGCCTGGCTCAAGGTTGACATCATTTTCCCTTACGGATGGGCAATTGCTGGTCTGCTCGTCTGTTCCGCCATCGGCATTGGCTTCGGACTCTACCCCGCGTATCGCGCAGCCAACCTCGATCCTATCGAGGCATTGCGTTACGAATAAACACCGGACGCGCGTACTGAATAATTGTCCGGGTTCTCTGAGCCAAGGATGCGGCGCAGCCGCGTGTGCTATTTCAATCCGAGTGCGTTGAATGTCGCATCGACGTGTTTGAAATGAATGTCGAGCGAGCACAGACGATCGATTTCTTCTGGTGACAGACGGGCGGCGATTTCCGGTTCGCGTTTTGCGTTATGGCCGAATGTCCCCTCGCCTTTCCAGGTTTTCATGGCGGCGCGTTGTACCGCTTCGTATGCGTTCTTGCGCTCCGCGCCTGCGCTCGTGAGTGCGAGTAGGATCGATTGACTGAAATACAGGCCTTTGGTTAGCGCGAGGTTTTCGGCCATTCGATCCGGATAGACCTGCAATTTCTCGACGACGTCGCGCAATTTCACGAGCATATAATCCAGCAGGATGCATGAATCCGGCAAAATGATGCGCTCGGCGCTCGAGTGGCTGATGTCGCGCTCGTGCCATAGCGCCACATTCTCCAGCGCGACGACGGCATTCCCACGAATTACGCGGGCTAATCCGCTCAACCGCTCGTTTGTGATGGGGTTGCGTTTGTGCGGCATGGCAGAGCTGCCTTTCTGGCCTTCGCCGAAAAATTCTTCTACTTCCAGAACTTCAGTCCGCTGGAGATGGCGAAATTCTGTGGCCCAGCGATCGATGCTCGATGCAATGACGGCAAGAGTCGTCATAAATTCTGCGTGACGATCGCGCTGCACGATTTGCGTCGAAAGTGTCGCTGGTTTTAATCCGAGTTTCTCACACACCGAACGCTCGATTTTTGGATCGATGTGCGCGTGCGTGCCGACTGCGCCACTGATTTTGCCAACGCGAATACGCTCGCGAGTTTGAGTCAGGCGCTCGATAGCGCGACCGAATTCGTCATACATGAGCGCCAGCTTCAATCCAAACGTGATCGGCTCGGCGTGCACGCCGTGGCTCCGGCCGATCATCGGCGTCATTTTGTACCGGCGCGCCTGGGCTGCGATTACTCTTCGGAGCGCTTCGAGATCATCGAGAAGGATTTGGCAGGACTCGTTCAGTTGCACCGCGAGCGTCGTGTCCAGAATATCCGATGAAGTCAGCCCCTGATGTATCCAGCGCGACGCCGGTCCAACCGATTCGGCGACGTTTTCGAGAAAAGCGATGACGTCGTGATGGGTTCGCTTTTCTATTTCGAGAATCTTCGGAATCGAGAACCGCGCCCGTTTTCGAATCTCAGCAGCGTCCTCGTTCGGAATCTGGCAAAGCTCCGCCATCGCCTCGCAGGCGAGCACTTCAATTTCCAGCCAGATTTCAAACTTGCGTTGATCCGACCAGATTTTGCTCATCTCCGGCCGGGAATAGCGGTCGATCACGCTGGGAACATAAAAGCGACCGCGGTGAGCGAAAAGCGTTTTTAAAGCATCGCCCTTTTTTCATTAACACCTCGCTTGAGCGAGGTGTATACGCAGCCACCACATTGTCCAACCGCTTCAGCGGTTTTCCGAAGCGCTTGGATTACAAACCGCTAAAGCGATTCGCGACACGCATGCGGCAAAAACACCTCGCTCAAGCGAGGTGTTAATGAAATCGGCAGCACATAAAGCCTCGCGATTGTTCGAGTCGGACCGAAGAGCCGACAGATCGTCCGCCACGCTGATTGTACGAATCAACGATCAGTCTTTAGCAAACGCGGGCGCGCAGGAAACGTCCGTTATCCTTCACGCGTACTTGGCCGCTGGCCAGAAGATCCGCCACTGCTGCAACCGTTTCTGTGCTGCTGCGCGTGCAGGAACTAACTGCCAGGATCAGATCACCGAGCGAAAGCCGAGCTCGCGGTCTCATGATTTGGCGAAATTGGCGATTTCTTTTCATATGTTGGCCGTTTCTTCTAGTGTCAGCAGGTGTGATGCCATCAGTCATTGTGAATATGTCGTCCATGGTAAAAGTTCAGTTATTCACCTTCTATGCACGATATAACTGACCGTTGCCCGACACTTTTGTTCAAATTTAAAACACGATTAAGATGCAAGCGCCTCAACGAGCGGCGACTGCCCATCGTCAATTCTGGATTGCCACAGTGCCCCAGCCGTGATCGCCTGTGCCGCTTACCCGCTTTGGCGCGACTTCAGTCGGTTCGCTTTTTACCGGTCAGACTGACCACCAGCAGATAAAGAACTGTGAGCACGACGCACGCGATCACGATGGTGTGAAAATGACCGCTCTCCTTTACGGCTTTGATCAAAGCCGTCGCATCTTTTGACTCGATCATTTCACGCGTCAAAACTTTTTGACCAAACCACGCAAGGACAGAACACCACAGCACCGACCGGGCTAGGGTCATTACGCTGAATGTGGCGAAATTTATCCGAATGATGCCAGCCGGGATAGAAATGACATGGCGGATCACTGGCAAAAGGCGCGCAAAGAAAATGCCCCCTGCTTCGTACCGACGAACCCACCTTTCGGCGCGCTCTAGTTTATGTTCGCTCAGCAGAAAATAGCGTCCCCACCGGGCGATAAAGACGCGTCCAAGCCACAATGCCACCCAATAGGTCGCCGTGGCCCCAAGCCACGAACCGAATGTGCCCGCCGCGATGACGCCGAACGTGTTTAATTTTCCCTCCAAAGCGAGAAATGCCGCGGGAGGAATAACGATCTCGCTGGGCACTGGAAGGATCGAGCTTTCCATTGCCATGAGCAAAATAATTCCCACGTATCCCCACTGCTCGACCCACTCAAACCAGATTTGAACCAGATGATGCATATTGTCACTCCGAGCCCTTCGACTACCCTCAGGCCAAGCCCTGCCGAGAAATCTTCCGATCTCAAGTCGAATGAATTCGCCCTAGTTCAGTCCAAAAACTAAAATCCGCAATTCAAAATTCCTACCCCACTTCATAAATGCCGCTGTCATGTTGAGCCAAGCGAAACATCTCTGGTTTCTTTCGGTGGACGCCGCGATCAAAATCGATCAGAGATTCTTCGCTGCGCTCAGAATGACAACTCGTGATCGTGTGTAGCCATGTCGATTTACCGGCGCGTCCTTCGCTATTACCAGCCGTTTTGGGGAAAAACTGTGATCGGCCTGTTTCTGTCGCTGATCGGTATTGGCCTGAATCTGCTCAAGCCGTGGCCGTTCAAAATCATCGTGGACGATTTTCTGCGACCAACGCCTGCTGCGCGGGGCGATTGGCACACCTGGCTTCCCCTACTCTGTCTCGCGCTGATCGTGATCCAGTTTGCGTGGGGAATCATTAATTGGATTACAAACTATTTATTCGTGAAGATCGGCCTTGAGGCGCTGCTGAAACTACGAACCGATCTCTACTCTCACCTGCAGCGGCTCTCCCTTAAATTTCACGACGCTCGGCGGTCTGCCGATTCCAGTTTTCGCGTCGCGTACGATTCGCAGTCCATTCAAACAATCTACAATAAAGGCTTCACCAACATCTTTGCTTCGGTAATCGCGCT
>JBARMF010000136.1:0-5884 GCA_049802315.1 Candidatus Udaeobacter sp. | reverse complement strand
GCCGGGTTGTCGACAACTGATCCGTGCACGCGGTCTTCGATGATTTCACTAAAACCGTTGGAACGCGTTGTGATTACTGGTAACCCGCTGGCCAGCGCTTCGAGGCAGGCATTCGAGAAGGGGTCGTAAATTGTGGGCAAAATGAAGATGTCCGCTGCCGTGTAGAACGGCGCCAGGTCTGCAACTTCGCCTAGAAATTGCATGGGATCCTCGCGCCAGAAACGCAGGCGCATCGTTCTATATGGCTTGGCGTTTCCCCGGCCGGCGACCAGCAGCCGTATTTTTCGATTTTTGCAGAGCGCCATCGCTTCGATTGCAAACAGCAAGCCTTTGCGTTCCCAGCCCGAACCTGCGAACAACAGCGCAATTTGATCCTGCTTGAGTTTCAACTGTGCGCGAGATTTTTCGCGAAGTCCGGGATCGAACCTGAATTTGTCCAGTGGGACGCCATTGCGCACGACGTCGATCTTGTCCGCCGGATAACGGTAAAGATCGGTGATCTCGTCCACGACCATTTGCGAAGCCGCGATCACCCGCCCAGCCGTCCGCTTCTCGAAAAGCGATTCCTCCAGTTGTAATAAATCGCGATGCTTCCGGCTGGCGCTGCGGACAAATCGCTTCAACGGGATCTCGAATTTTCTCCGGCGTGCAAGCCAGGCGCGGTGGACACCGTCCCCAGCCCGGTACACATCGCAACTCCAGACGCGCTCGAGGCTAAACAAAATATCACACTGCAGCTGCGGTCTGGCTTGCTCAAGCTCGTCAGCAAAACCGATGACAGTCGTATCGCCCAGGCGTTTTATCGATCCAAATGCCCATTCGTGCTCAGGCCATTCATTCGTGGTCACAAGCTGGACCTCGTGGCCGGCTTTTACGATCCTATCTGCAAGCCGTTTCAAGTACGCCTCAGCGCCACCGCTGCGTGAATAACCGCGGCGAACGAAAGCAATTCTGAGTTTTCTTGTCATCCCGAGCGAGGTCGAGGGATCCCGTCGCGCACACTTTTAAATCATTCCACGGGATTCCTCGATTTTGCTTCGCTTCGCTCGGAATGACAACTTTACACGCTCCACGTTCGCCAGAATACTTGTAAGCCGATGCTGGGTGAAACCCTAAATCCTCCTGCGCCAATGATCTGTCCGGCGCCGGCGGCGCGTACTTTACCACGGCATTTGTTGTACTCGATCTTCGCCCGGATTGGCGGTTCCGGTCTCGACACGGACGCGTTTGAAACACTGCGTGCATCATATCGCGGAGGATTCCTGGGGAAAGCAGTCGCCTATGATAACCGGCAGAGGGAGATCCCTGCTTCATTCATCCACTCGCTACGGTGGCATCCGGTGCGACTGATCTCCTTTCTTGACCGGCCTTATTATTATGGGGCGAAGAAGAAATATCTCGACTGGATCACCTCACGCCAATTGGTGACCCGGCGTTACGACCTGTTTCATAGCTGGTCAGGTGATTGCTTGCGCTCGCTGCAAGTAGCGAAACGACTCGGCATCCCCTCTATTGTCGAGATCCCGACCTGGCATCGCGACGGTGGAAAGCAGAAAATCCACCCCAACAAGCCAGCGACGACAGGCGATGTTTCGACGTTTGAAAGGTGGAAAAACCGGTTGTTGCTCCAGCGAAAGCGGTTTGTGAGGGAATATGAGCTCGCTGATCTGTTGCTGGTCCTGTCGGACAAGGCAGCCCACACATTTCGCGTGCGAGGTTTTCCAGACGAAAAGCTGTTTTATCTCCCACGCGGAGTGGATGTAGAGCGCTTCAAGCCCGGGCCGGTCCCGGCAACATTTCGCGTCGTGTTTGCCGGCGCATTGATCAAACGAAAGGGAATTCAACACGTGCTCGAAGCATGGCACCGCCTTAATCTGTCAAATGCGGAGTTGTGGCTAGTCGGGTTTGTGCACGACGAATCGAAGCCATTTCTAAAGGAATTCTGGCGCGATAATATCCGCGTTGTCGGGTTCGTTCGCGATCCAGAGAATTATCTCAACCAGGGGACAATCCACGTTTTCCCTTCGCAATGGGAAGGCAGCGCGAAAGTCACGTACGAAGCGGCGGCCTGCGGACTGCCGCAGATCACGACGCGCGAGGCGGGCGACGTAGTGCGTGATGGAATTGAGGGAATCCTGGTAAATCCGGGAGATGTGAACGCCATTGCGACGGCGCTGGAGCATTTGTATCGGCATCCGGCTCTCGTGAAGGAAATGAGCACAGCTGCCAGACGTCGCGTCGTGGAAAATTTTACGTGGGACCATTTTCGAACGCGATTGCTGGACGCATACGAAACCGCGATGCGCATGGCGCGATGATTTCTTAAGGAGGGGCGACCTCCAGATCGCCCGCGGCGGTTTGGAAACCGTCCCTCCTCGTTAAGGCGGATGAAAATTCTTCTCCTGCAACTCAAGCGAATCGGCGATCTGATTTTGACCACGCCTGCCATTGCCGCCTTGCGCAGGAACTATCCGGATGCGCACATCACCCTGGCGGTTTCCAGCGAATGCGCCGAACTGCTTCCGGCCATCTCGAACGTTGATCGCGTTCTAATCGCACGACGCAACCTGCAAGACGTTGCGATGGTTTCTTCTGTCGCCGGCAAAAGATTTGATTATTGCATCGACTTTACGCGAAACGATCGGTCGGCTTTTTTGACCCTGCTGTCAGCTGCGCGAAGACGGATCGCCTCGTACCGGGTCCGCGAGCAGTCCAAGACACGTGCCAGAGTTTACACTGATCTGGTTGAAGTCCGGGTGCGGGATATGCACACCATCGACTATAATCTGGCTTTGCTTGAGCCACTCGACGTTCATGTCGCTTCTTCCCCTCCTCAGCTCGAACTTCCACGAACGGCGCGCGAAAAAGCTGACAGGCTTCGGCACGAATGGAAAATCACCCGACCTTACGTGATTTTACATCCCTGCTCGGCTCGCCCGGAAAAACTGTGGGACGCTGCGCGATGGGCAGAAGTCATTGACCACTTCCGCGAGAATAACGAATTCGATTTTGTTTTGACGAGTGGACCAGCCGCCCATGAGCAAACGCATGTCGCAGCAATTACTCACCTCACGCAGCAAAAATTCATCGACCTCTCTGGAAAGACAGATTTGCTTACGTTGGCGGCGTTAGTTGCGCAGGCGCAACTGCTTGTGACAGTCGATTCGGCGCCGGTGCACTTCGCCGCTGCATCACATACGCCGCAGGTGATTCTGTTCGGGCCGACCAATCCCTTCCATTGGCGACCCACGGACAGTCCCGCATTGATTTTACATGGAAAATCGCGCGCCCCTGTGACCGAGTTTGCGCCGCTTCGTCCGCGTCTTCCGGTGAGCGAAATCTCGACGGAAGCGGTGATCGGTGCTATGGATTTGCTGCTGTCGCAGCACGCGGCGGCCCGAACGTCATGAGCGACGCAAAACCGGCTAAGAAGAAACAGTCATTCTGGCAAACATTACGTGCAGCCTCCGGTCCGTACCGGCGGCTCCTCGGCTACATTAAGCCGTACAAGGCCCGTTTTATCGTGGGTTTGCTTTTGGGCTTTGCTTACGGCGGAGTCAGTTCGCTTTTGCCGCTCGCCATTTCGCGGGTGACTGGCACGATTTTTCATGGGGCTGCTCCCAGCGCAGCCAACCTGGGGTCAAATTTTCATGCCCTCGACACGGGACCGAAAATCAATTCGATTCTTCTCATCTGCCTCGCCATTCCAGCGATCATGACCGTCCGCAGCCTTTGCTCGTACGGAAATACCTACTGCATGCAGTGGGTGAGCAACAAAGTCGTCACCGATATTCGGGGTCAGCTCTTCAACAAGATGGTACGCCTTTCGATGGACTTCTTTAACAAGATGCGATCGGGCCTCTTAATTTCCCGAATTACCAACGAGACCCGGGTTGTGCAAATGGCTTTGACTGCCGTCAGCAGCGATATCTTCAAACAACCAGTAATGATCGTCGGCGCAGTCAGCGTTCTATTTCTGATGGATTGGAAATTCACGATCATTACGCTGGTTCTTTTTCCAACCTGTTTGCTGCCCCTTCGCATCTATGGGCGTCGCGCGCGCAAAGCGCTCCGGGGTCAGTTTGAAGGCATGGGCGAAATGGTAGTGACGATGCAGGAGACATTCGCCGGCATTCGGGTAATCAAATCATTCGCGCGTGAAGCCCACCAGGAAAAGGAATTCAAGCGCAGCAATCAACTGCAATTTTCGCAGATGATGCGCATTATCCGGTCGATGGAGGCTACTGGCCCACTGGTCGAAACCATCGCTGCGATCGGGATAGGCCTGGCGTTGCTCTATGTGTACGCTGCGAACCTGAGCGCGGGGCGATTTTTTGGACTGATCTCAGGAATTTTTCTTCTCTACGATCCGATCAAGACCCTTAGTAAGCTCCAAATTGTGATGCAGCAGTCAATCAGTGCGACAACAGCGATTTTCGCTCTCCTCGATACTGAGCCGACTGTACGAGATTCGCCGGACGCCACCAAGCTGACGTTCGCAACTGGCCAGATCGACTTTGAAAATGTGACGTTCCGTTATGCGAACACAGTCACGGATGCGGTTAGCAATCTCACGTTGCACATCGAGCCCGGTAAAACCTTTGCTTTGGTCGGCGCGAGCGGCGCAGGAAAAAGCACAATTCTTTCGCTGATCCTGCGTTTATACGATCCGATTTCCGGGGCTGTAAAAATCGATGGTCGCGATCTGCGTTCCGTGACGCAGAAATCATTGCGCGAACAGATGGGGCTCGTTACGCAGGAGACATTTCTGTTTCACGACACAATCTTCAACAATATCCAGTTCGGTCGGCTCGATGCGACGCCGGAAGAAGTACACGAAGCAGCGCGGGCGGCCTATGCCCACGACTTTATTGTCGCCCAGCCAAAGGGTTACGAAACAGTAATTGGCGACAAGGGCTGCCTTCTTTCCGGTGGCCAGCAACAGCGCCTTGCCATCGCACGCGCTGTTCTGAAAAACGCGCCAATTCTGTTACTCGACGAAGCCACTTCATCGCTCGATTCCGAATCGGAACAGCAAATTCAGAAAGCCCTCGCGGAACTTGCGACTGGCCGCACAGTAATCGCCATTGCCCATCGCTTATCCACCGTCTTGTCCGCGGACCAAATCATTGTAATGGACGGGGGGCACATCAAGGAGATCGGCACGCACGCCGAGCTTCTCGAAAAATCCGGCTACTATCGCCGGTTATACGATCACCAATTCAATCGTAATCAGGATGAACCTGCCATTGAGTCAGCCTTCGCTGTTGAGGAGCTGGTCTAGCGACCGCCTTTTAACCATTTAATTCTTTTAACTCCTTATTCCGGCCCTTTAGGCAATGGCATTTAACATCGACCTGCACACGCACTCGTTTTTTTCCGGGGACGGTGTCTCCAGTCCGGAAGATATGATCGCGGCGGCGCGCGCCAAAGGTTTGAGCGGAATCGCCATCACCGATCACAACACCTGTGACGCGGTCAATTACCTGCTCGAAAAAGGCCTGATGCGACTCGACGGATTGCCGGTAGATGATTTTCTCATTCTGCCGGGAGTCGAGGTGACTACCGCGGACGGGCACCTGCTTTGTATCGGTGCCGAGTTGCCTTACCTGAAGGGAAAACCGGCTCGCGAGGTCTGCGACATGATCCACCAACGCGGGGGACTGGCCATTCCTCCGCATCCGTATGATTTGTTTCGCGCTGGAATCCGGTTCGCTACGCTAGAGACGCTTCCGGTCGACGCGATCGAGGTTTTTAACGCAGCAACGACGCTTCGCCGTTACAACCGTTACGCTTTCAAATACGCGCAGATCCGCGGTTTGCCGATGACTGCGGCCAGCGACGCACATCACGCCGCCGCTGTTGGCACCGCTTACACGATCGT
>JBARMF010000135.1:0-2191 GCA_049802315.1 Candidatus Udaeobacter sp. | reverse complement strand
ATCCAAACACCAACCAATGCACTGCCAACGCAGGATATGATTGGTACCTCTTAAGAATTTTTCGAACATCTGTTCCTTTCACCGGGAAAAGAAATTCGTCGTCATCAAGAAATGCAATCCAGCGTGCTTCGTGCCGATGATGCGCAACACAATGCTCGTCACTTTTCGGAAAAGCCGGTACATCCGGCCATTCATAGAGGGTGACACTCCCCTCCTCACGATACGGAGCAAGTGCTCCAAGGTAATCGTCGGTACTGTTATTATTGTATAGATAAAAGTGCTCGACGCCCACTATCTGGTGGAATTCGATCCATTCCCGCAGAAACCGGGCAGCATTTTTGAACTTTAAGCAGGCAGCTAGCTCGTAGCGGATCCTGTATTCTTCCATTGTGACCGATGCCGTGCGAAAACCCGCTCTTCCAGCCCTTCGAACTCTTCGTAACCAATCACGCGCGCTGTGTGATAGTTTCCTCATTGGGTCAGAGTACTCTTATGTAGGCAAATGTCTTTTGACAACAAACACACGCTACGCGAGTTCGCCTAACCAATCGATGAAGCCAACGGCCCCAATGCAAGGCAACTTCAGCGAGCTTGCCACGACACCCTGCCGTGGCTTATCTCTTTCTCGTTAGATCTCATGCGTACGCCTTATAGCCTATCCGCTACTCAAGGTCATCGGCGCGCTCGCTATCATAGCCGGTCCCACAGTCATCGTTGGAGGTTATTCGCTACTATGCCGAGCGTCTCGCGCCGCGCTTGTCGATCCAGTTC
Organism: Candidatus Udaeobacter sp.; assembly: GCA_049802315.1. Lineage (GTDB taxonomy): Bacteria > Verrucomicrobiota > Verrucomicrobiia > Chthoniobacterales > UBA10450 > Udaeobacter. The sequence goes on along the minus strand of JBARMF010000135.1, from coordinate 1,420 downwards.
AGGCGTTGCGGACTGAGTGATTTTCACATGAACGATCTGCGCTTTGCCTTTCGTCAGCTTTCCAACGCGCCCGCTTTCACGGTTACAGCCCTCGCGACGGTTGCGATCTGTCTGGGAGCGAACCTCGCCATCTTTGCGGTGATCAGCTCTGTTTTGTTAAAGCCGCTTCCGTTTCCGCAACCGGATCGGCTCGTCACGATTTACAACACTTATCCTAAAGCTGGTGTCGAGAATGACGGCTCGTCGATCACCAATTATTATGAGCGGCGCCGCAGCATCCCGGCCTTCGAGAGCCTTTCCATGTTTATGGAGAGACCCGAAACCGTCGGCGACCCAGGCTCCATGCAACAGGAGGAAATCGTGCGCATATCGCCGGAATTTTTCACGACACTTGGTGTTAAGCTCGCCATCGGTCGCAACTTCACTGATAAAGAGACCGACCCCCATACGAACGTGATTATCCTGACGGACGGATTTTGGCGGGAGCGTTTCAATTCCGATCCAAATATTCTGGGTCGTGATACCCGCATAAACGGTATTCCAAGAAAGATCGTTGGCGTTCTGCCGCCTGGTTTTCGTTTTCTCTCGTCCGAGGCGCGCGTTTTTCTTCCGATAAAATCCGATATGGAAGAGCGTGGACCGAAAGCACGCCACACCAACGTCAACGGCACGTACCTGATCGCGCGCATGAAGCCGGGCGCGACGATCGCGGAAGCGCAAGCCCAGATCGATGCGCATAATGATGCGGTCGAGAAGGACAATCCGGAAGCGAAGATGATGGCCGAAGCGGGTTTTCGATCACTCGTTAGGCCGTTGCATGCGGAACACGTCCGCTCGATTCGTCCAACGCTTTTGCTGATGCAGGCTGGCGTGTTTTTTCTTCTGCTCATCGGAGCGGTTAATCTGGTCAATCTCCTTCTGATTCGAGCGAGTGGCCGCGCGAAGGAAATTGCGATCCGCCGGTCGATGGGCGCGAACCGCGCGCACGTTGTGAGACAGGTGACAATCGAGACGGTGTTGCTCACGTCCGTCGGTGGCGCGTTCGGATTGATCGTCGGAGCGTGGGGAATTCGGCTGCTGGAAAGTCTTGGCGCGAATCGTTTGCCGCTCGCCGCCCACATCGCGTTCGATGGCTGGCTCGCTTTGATCGGTGTCGCCGGTGCCATTCTCCTCGGAGTCGTCATTGCGATGCCGATCGCCTGGTTCAATCTTCGTAGTCATCTCGCAAACGCGCTGCAATCGGAATCCCGCACCGGCACGATCAGTCGCGCCGCGCAAAGGCTTCGCCACGGATTCATCGTCGCGCAGATCGCCCTTGCTTTCATTTTGCTCGCGGGTGCGTCGTTGCTCGGATTGAGCCTGAAAAAGGTGATGGCGGTTTTCCCCGGTTTTCGTGCCGAGCACGTGCTCACTGGCGAGT
>JBARMF010000134.1:0-14669 GCA_049802315.1 Candidatus Udaeobacter sp. | reverse complement strand
TTCAAGAGCTGCCTTGTGCAACTGCTTCAGTTCCGACAGTGTCCGCGGCGAAAACACGGGCGGAGTTGGCGATGGTGATCCGTTTGGACTTGATGCCACCGCCGGCGTTTGTTGCGCAATCAGTCGCTGGGCACAGAGAAACAAGGTGACTGAGAGGAGAAAGACGGTCGATAATTGATTTTGCGATGCACGCATCTCGAAGTTTGTCAGAAGAGCCCTCAATCATCAATTGTTGTGAATAGGGAACCGAGCTGGCCGATCACTTCTTCGTCACGCTTCATGCAGCTTGTCATTCTGAGCGAAGCGAAGAATCTCAGATCCTTTCTGCCTACGCGCTTATTAAGCCAATAATCAGAGATGTTTCGCGTCGCTCAACATGACAAAAGGGCGACAGCTATTTCTCCTTCCTAAACTCGATCTCCTCCCCGAGGAGCTCAGGATTGCTGGCGGTTTTGGTCAGGAGCGCAACTACGGTGGCTGAGTCCCTGGTTTCCTTTGGGACAACCTTATCGTTGACGCTCCGCATTCTCAAGTTCCTGCCATCGTCCGACAATTTCCAAATAACGTAAGCGTACTTGCGATCGCTCGAGTTGAGGTCCTGCACGGTCACGAACGGTGTTTTCGCGACGTCGGAGTGGTAAGCGCGAAACAAATCACCGTCGTAGTAAACGACATAGGTACTATCGTCCAGCCGACGCACTCTCATATTCTCCTTGCCGTCCAAAGAAACCCAGTTCCCGAGGAGTTGTTCCTGCACTTTCCGAGTCGGACTCGATGTGATCGGGACTTCATAGTTGCACGCACTGAAGACCAGAACGCACAGGCAAATGGCAACCCCAAAGCCTAAGCTGCGACGAGTTAAGTTCGATGAGGTCACCACCAGAAAGTCGGAACGAGCTCAGCCCTCTTCAGCAATTATTTGGGCAGCTTCGACGCAATCACGTCAATTTTTTCGATCGAAGGTGCTTTCGTCAGAAGCTCAGGCGCTTTTTCTTTCAAGGCCTGCGCTACCACGCCATTCAGGTGTGCATCCCGGCCAGAGTCATCTGCGAACGTGTCAAAAATACCGTATCGGGACGGCCCGATTTTAATGGCAAACCACGACACCGTTTTCGGTTCGGCCTCCACTATTGCCTGACCAGCCTGCAAGAATTTCTCTACTTCCGCTTCCTTTCCTGGTTTCGCCTCCAGAACCACCCACAAAGCCTTTCCGTTCATGACTCGATCCTCCTTTTTTGATCTTTCCATCGCACTCAGCGGCGAACCTGTCTACTTGGGAAATAGATTCGACAGACTTCTAACTGTTTCGGCCTTCGTCGAAATCGATCAGATCGGGAATAGTGAGAATGTCGTTGCGATCCGCGATTCCCGCTTCCTGTTTTCGTTGTTCGAGCCGCGGCGTGATTGAATCGCGCCATCCGAGCTTCGATGCGAATCCGTTCCAGACAAAGAGATCGCCATCGTTCAAGCGGCGGCCCTTTTCGAAACACCATTCCAGAATTTCTTCGTCCGTGCCGCCCTGCTTCACACGCTCAATCAGATCGCGATGGTGCACCCGCAGAAAATTGCAGCACGTTCCGTCTGCCGCTTTCAGCGCGCCGAAGTTTTCTTGATAATCTTCGTGAAGCTCGCCGCGCAGATGCATCCGAATCTTGTCCAGCATGCGCGGGAAATACATCATGCCCTTGGTCACTTCTTTGGGACTCTTTGGATAGGTAGCCATAGCCAAATGAATCGCATCATCCCCAACCAACACAAGGAGTGACGGCTTCCAAGCCGTCACATCTTACGACGGCTTGGAAGCCGTCGCTCCTTGATCCATCAGCGCGAGAATCCGTGTCTTTTTCCCGGAGTAATCGAGTGAATGAAACCGCCTGATTTCATCGACACGACGAACCGCATTGAGAGTATCGAGAAAAGTGGTGTAGCTGGCCGCAAGCTTACTCGTCTCGAGATAACGGCCACGCAGGTTCGCATCGCGAAATGCTTCGGGACATTGCCGCGCGAAAAGGTGAAAACGCAACCAGCGGCGGTCAGTCGCCGAGACGCGTTGCGTTTTTCGGAAAAAGGCGACAAACAATAGAAGAACCAGATAAGTGTCCACCTGCGCCTGCAGCTCAAGGTTGCGCGCAAAATCTTCCGACGCGATCTCGCGCACTCCGCTTTTGAACTGGAGCGCGGCGTGCAACGCATGATTGAGTTCTTCAACGAACGTGATCAGCGACCGAATATTCCGGTCTCCCAATCCGGCACGCGGGTCGTGTTGTTCGAGTTGTTCAATTAGCCAGCGCGAATAATAAATGCCGACGTAAAGTTCGTCGCCGGCTCGCCGTAAAAATGTGCGCGCGAGTTCGCTCAGTTCCCGCGCCGATGTCCCTGCGAGCACCGACAACTGCGCGCAGCGCGTCCGATCAATCAGACAATCTTCCAGATTGATCCCGACCTGCGCGTACGTGCGTTCGAATAATCGCTGGATTTGGCTGAAGAGTGTTTCGTTCACAAAGAAAGCGACGGACGCGCGTCTTCGTCCAGATTCAGCAACTGATCGGAAAGCTGATTCAGCGCGAGCCGGACCTCTCGAAATCGATCCGCCAATCCTTCGAACACGTCATTCAGTTCGCAGCGCCGAGCCACCACATGCGAAGAAACAAGTTGATAGTTCGTCCGACCGATCTGCTCGTAAAAATGGATGTCCGGGCCTCCACGCAGGCTGCGTCGTTGGGTGTTCTCGTGAAAAATTCCGCTGATGAACAGCGAGTAATTACCAATATGCGCGCGAAGCAGGAATGCCTGTTCCGGAGTGGCGCGATTCAGCGCAATCAGGATATCGGAAATGTACTGTTGAGCGAGATGATGTGTCTCCTCGGAAATCTGGAGCCGGCTCGCGCGCGAAAATGTTTCCAGCAACGACGCGACGTAATCGCAAAGCTTCCGGTCTCCGATTCCGCCCTGTTGCAGGACGTGACGAGCGAGCACGTAAAAGTAAAACTGAGACGAAATCCGAAGATGCCCGCAATGGTTTAGGATTGCGTCGATCAACCGGGGATGATCGAGAATGGAATCGCGTGTCTCGACATCGCTCAATAGATCGACCAGAGAAACTTGATCCGTTTGCGAACGCGCCAGCGTGCGCACGATAAAGTCGAAATCGGCTGCGGTAAACCGCGCCCGACAATTCGCTCTGACCATCGGGATTTCATAATGCGTGATCCCCGAGCCTGTGGCAAGTAAGATTGCTAGTGCTGCGTGTATTGTCGGAACAAGGCATCTTGTCTCTGCCCCGCGCGGACTTCTAAGCCTGCCTGCCCAGGAGCGCGATCGTGCGAAATCGCCAAGCGTTTGCTTTTAGCCGGGCCTCTTCAGCAACGTGCGCAAGATCAGGGTCGAGCCTGACAATAAGCGGTTAGCGCGATACACCAAGATGGCTTTAATACGTCAAGTAAATCTATTTCTATGACAATTGAAAAATGGGTGAAGGAAGAAAAGATGCGCTTAGAACGCTTTAAGATTTGCTGTGTTGATGCACAGAAAGAAGAAGCAAAGTCGTTTCCACTTAAGATGCCGCGAAGTTGTTGGAGTGGACAGTATCGCAGCTGGGATGATTCATTAGATGCTTTATCTATCCGCTAATGCCATCCGCAACATGCAAATGTGGGAGAGAAATCAATAGTGCGGTATCAAAATACTGGCACACCAAAGCCATTGGCAAACCCTGCGGAATGCCACGCAACGGGGAAAACCCAACACCGCTTGTGGCACGAGATTCGATTGCCAAAATGGAATCGCAAGGAAACGCGAACGCCGGGCTGCGTTCACAACTGATAAGGAGTAACAAACGCCACGTTAGATCAGCAGGGCGTCCGATTGTTAGAGGGGTTCACGGCGTTATAAATTCATTAGTCGAAATTCCGGATATCGCCATATTGCTCGCCGAGCGGAGAAACATGGTATTGAGGTGCTTCCAGGATGGCTTCCTTGCTCACGTTCACAAATACCTTGGATTCCTCATAACTGATCCGGTCGATATGCTTCGGTGAAATCACGATCTCCTTTTGGGAAAACCAATGGCCGGTCTCCACAACCAGGTGACAAATCGCCCAACTGTTGTCGTCGATGATAAAATCGATGACGTGGCCGATCGCTCCTTCGCTGGTTTGGATGGGGTACCTGCTAAGAGCCTGTGTGCTTTGCAGATGAACATCGTCGCTTGCCTGCTTGGCGGGCATAAGATGCGGCGGCGGAGCTCAACCGCGAAGGTGGCGGGCACTACCAGCAGAGCAAGTGCAATGGTTGCGATGAGCCGTTTCATAATCATCTCCAATCTTTCCGCGCGCAGGAAGTCAAAATCGGAGCCTCTTACCAGAGGTTCTAGGGTCTTCTCCGTCGTTTATCCTGTGCGATCGCTTCAAGATTTGTTGTTCCCACCAGCAATTTCTCGCGCGTTACTTTACTACAGGAACTTCGGCGACGTTTGCGTCGCACATAATTTGCTCAGCCTCCGCAACTGTCTGATCTTCGAAGCAATAGACATTTTTTTCACTTGTTCTTCTACCGGTTCTGTCTTTGGGTCGTGCCCCAAACCACCTACCTTTCGGTTCATTTCGTTGCGAGACACAGTACCTAATAATTTCCCACGTTGATTGGTTACTAGCGCCGAATCGATTCCCCGAGCCTGCATTTCGTCTAAAGCTGTCTGTACAGAAATAGAAACCTTGCCCAGAACGATCTTCGCGTGCTCGATAATGTCCTTGACTGGACCGGCGTCGAGATTCGCGTCTTCAGATAGGTTAGGTTTTGTTATTGATGTACTCATGTTTTACCTTTCTGGAGTTAGTTAAAGCCATCTCGGTGCAGCGCGCTCACCGCTTATTGTCAGAGGCGACGCCAATCTTGTGTACGTGGAGGAACAGGCTTTCGGTGACCGTCAGTGGTTTCGACCGGCTTCTGAGTGGCAACGCTACCAACTAAAGGCGAAACAACACTCGCCTCGTCTCATCAAACGACCGTTATCGCGACTGCCCGTTTCACCTATCATTATTGAACGGTTGCGGCTTGGTTCCCACATTCACCCGCTGCTTCCCGACTCTAGGATTCGCGCGGTAAGAATGGTCAATCTCTTGCAAAATACTCCACGAGCGCATTCACCGATGACGTCTGATGAAACCTTGCGGGGACAGAGATGTACGCTGACCAAGCGGCAGCTAAGGCCGCGTCCGTGATCACCCCTTAGGCTACCAGCACACTTGGCGAACCCACACTAACGCGGCGTTTAATTTCCTCCATCACATCTTCGCCGATGACTTCCAGCAAACGCTTTTCGCGTTCGGTCATTCGGCGTGGCTTGATATCGAGGATGCAGAGCGAGCCAATCGGAAGGTTGTTGCTGCGGAGTGGAACGCCGGCGTAAAAACGCAGGCCACGCTCTTTTACTAAGGGGTTATTTGCAAATCGTCGGTCGCGAGCCAGGTCTTCGACCACGAGTAATTCGTCGGTCGCGACCACATGGCCGCACACTGAAAGCTCGCGCGAGATCTTGCGGGCGTCGGCGATTTCCTCCGGCAACCCGACTTGCGATTTAAACCACTGGTGATCGCGATCGATGAACGTGATAAGCGCAATCGGCACCTCAAAGACACGCGCCAGTTTTCTCGTGATGCGGTCGAAAACTTCTTCCCGCGTGCCATCCGCCAGATGCAAACGAGCCAGCTCTTCGAGTCGGCTTTCCTCGTTGTCCGGGATCGCGCCGGGGATCATCTCATCGGCAAGCGAAACAGAAAACTTCGCGAGCTGCACTACTGCTTCGGCGAGGGACACCACCACTTCGTCCGCACCAGAAGATCGCAGCCGTTCTCCCGCGTCCGCCATGTTTTCAGTCGCGCCCCAAATTCCGACTACGATCTTCGCGTGTGGCAATTGCGCGCGAAGTTTCGCGCTGAGATAGCGCGCATGGATCAGGGTGGAGGGTGCGACAACCGAAATGCAAATCGCTTCGGGATCCGACTTCTCCGCCATCTCGACGAGTTCGCCACTGCTGAGCGCCGCTGAGGCGTTCTCGGCATCGAAACCTTGTTGTCGAAGCAGCTGCACGAGCATCGCCCCCGCGAGTTCATCACGGTAGGCGCGAGCCGGCACACAAAGCACGCGGCACGTGGGACCGTAGAGTGGAAAGGGAGTGTGTTCGGCGATCTGCTTGTCTGCTTCCAACTGCGCCTTCGACGGCGGGGCCGAGCCGAGATCTTCGATCAGATCGTGGATGTGACGATGAATCGCGGAACGTTGTTCGGGGCCCAGCTCGTCGCGTTGCGCGTCCACTTCCGCGAGCGTGACCGTCGGGATCAGAACGGAATCGTAAAGAGAAGTGAGTGAATTTGATTTCACATACGATTCCGCGAGGTCGTTCGCTTCATCCAAACCGAACGCGAGCAGCCGGTGATAACACTCCTCGTGCGGAGCGAGTGCTCGCTCTTCGCTGAGAAGCACGCTCAAGAATTGCAACTTCGGTACGTGCCGGCCCATCACGGCAACACACACGGTTAGCGGGATCGCGAGGACGAGACCGATTGGTCCCCAAAGCCACGTCCAGAAAACCGCCGCGATGATGAGCGCGACGGACGAGACGCCGGTGCGGGATCCGTAGAGCCACGGCTCGAGCGCGTTGAAGTTAATCAATTCGAGCACGAAGAAAAGGCCAAGCGTCAGAAGCGGACTGAGCCAGCTTGTCGAAACTGCAAACGAAATCAGCACAGGAACCGCGGCCGCGATCCACACTCCGACGTACGGCACGAATCGCATCATCGCCGCGAATGCGCCCCAGAGCGCAGCGTTCGGCACGCCGATGAAGTAGAGTCCGATCGCGATGCACGAGCCAAAACTCACGTTCACCAGAAGCTGCATTATAAGGTAACGGGCGACGCGGCTCCCGGCGTCGTCCATCGCCCGCGTGGTCGCGCTGATCCGGCCTTGCCCGATCAAGCGGATCATTCGGCCGCGCAGGTCCTCGCGCTTCAACAGCATGAAGATGACGAGGATGAAAACGAGGCCGGCCGTTCCGAGCGGTCCGAGCATTCCGGTCGCGGTGCTTTGCAGGATTTGAGGAAGACGGTTTTGCGATTCGACGATCCGAACCGGCATTGGCTGTTGACCCGCAGGCATGTTGCGAGAGCGCGAGGTCGTAGTGGCTTTTGTTTTCGGCATCGGACCGGTGGCATTCGCCGGCGGCTCCACTGAGTCCGGTGATTGCTTTTCCAGCTCGGAAACGCTGTGCGAAAAGCGGCCGAACGCACCGCCAGTGGGAAGTCGGATCGCGTTCAATCTCTTGTCGATGTTCGTCTGGTAATCGGGAAGCTTCGCCGCGAGGTCCATCAGTTGACGCGTTAACAGCCAACCGGCTCCGCCGACGACGCTAAAGAGCATCGCCACGACGATTAGAACAGCCGCGATACGTCCGATCCAGCGTTCAATGTAGCCGACCAGCGGTGCAAGCAGGAAGGTCAGCATCGCGGCAAGCGCGAGCGGGATAAGTAGTTGGCGTCCGACGTAAAGAATCGTGACGACGAACGCTGTCAGCAGAATCGCCCAGGTTCCTATGGCCGCCGCGGTAGCGGCATTCTTCGTCGCTCGCATGGCACGTTATCCGTCGTCCACAGTGCGGCTTCTAGCAAATGCGCGGCACGTCGCCCGCGCACCGCAGCTCAGTTCTTCGACAAGAAGATCTCTTCGGATTCCGCAGCGATCCAGACAGAGAAAAGTGACAGGTGTACTAACCGACAAACTCGTAGAGAGCACCAGGCACGCGCACCGCAGTTTACGTGCCGTGAAGTATATCTAGCCTTGAGCTAAAACACATGAAGCACTTTGAGGACGATGACGATAACAACAATGACTCGGATGATGTAGAAGATGTTTCCTCAGGCGGTATTTGAGTACGATCGGATGAATTGCATGCGCCACTTCGGCATCTCGCATTATTTCGCGGAATTGAATCAGATGCATAGGCTGTCAACTGTGTTTGGTTGGTGCAAAGGGAAGGGGCCGCACATCAGCAACTCACGTTTCTGGTTTGTCGTTGCGCAGACTCAATCTTATCTGCCGGGACGCGGCGCAGATTTCGAACAAGTCTTAGTTTCGACAGCGTCCAGATGAGCCACTTGGTGGGGTCAAATTGCCATGGCTTCACTCCGTTACGGTAGTCATGCTGAAATTCGTGGTGGTAGTTGTGATAGCCTTCGCCCATGGTGAAAAGGGCGAGGAAGAAAGAGTCGCGCGCGCTGCACCTGGTTGAATACGGCTGTCGTCCGATCATGTGACACGCGCTGTTAATAAGAAATGTGCAATGCTGCAGCACAACGATTCGCGCAACCCCCGCGATCAAGAAACCACCGAGCGTTCCCTGCCATCCATTCCACAGAGCGCCGAGGATGGCCGGGATACCGAAGCTGACTAGGACGGCGATCCACTGGACGTACCGATCTTGCCAGCAAACGAGCTTGTCTTTTTGCAGGTCGGCTACGTTGTCGTACGGCTGATCGCTATTCAGCTTGAAAAGCAGCCAACCGATATGCGCGAAAAAGAACCCTTTCGAAATGCAGTACGGATCATCGTCATGATCCACATGCTTATGATGACGCCGATGTTCACTCGACCACATCAAAACCGAATTTTCAAACGCGCCGGCGCCAAAAATAAGTGTGAAAAGCCGGATCGGCCAGCTTGCCTGGAAGGTAATGTGCGAGAAAAGCCGATGATAACCTAACGTGACGCTAAATCCGCAAGCGGCGAGCATCGCAAAGAAGAGTACGACCTGAAACCAATCAAGCCCGAAGAACCAGAGATAGAGCGGGACGGCGGTCAATGTGAGAGCCAGCGTGCCAATGAGAAAGGAACTGGTTAACCAATTGATACGATCGAGTGGCAACCGAAAAAACAGGCCCTCCGGCCCCACGTTCGCTTTATCAGGAAACATGAAGTTCCCTCCGTCGGCGATAAAGGAACTGTCGTTCATGGCGTCTGCTCGCTTTTGTTCCAGCGGCTCAGCGCGCCGATTTGATTGGCAGCGGTCTTGCGTCCCAGCGCATCCCACGTGCGGAAACCCGTCCTACCGTTTTTCAGCGCGCGGACAGCCGCTTCATTCGTCCCGAATATTCCGAGTGCCCAACGAACATTGCCGACGACGAGCTCGAGATAACAGCCGAGCGGAGTTTGGCGAAAGACAAATTCTCCGACAGACGTTCGTAACGTGGAGATCGTTTTATTGGCGCTTGCGATCTGTCGGTGATGATGCTGAGAATAATTTCTTTTCGCCGATCTGTGTTGCACGGCGAACAGGGCGCCATTTTGCGTGATAGTTGGTTCCATAATCTGAGGTTTACGTCTGTGCCAAGTGTTCGCTGGTTCCCGTTGCTGCGAAAGGGTGTTCATCCTCACGGGTTTCAGCGGTCGAATCGTCTATTTTGAACCGCGCGGTAAACTTTGCGCCTTTATCTAATCCCTCGCTCGCGGCCTCCAAGGTCCCGCCGTGCGCTTTTATTAACGTACGCGCAATCGAAAGACCGAGACCGAGACCGCCGTAGTGCTGATGAATGGAACAATCTCCTTGCTCGAACGGCGAAAAAATCCGCGAAAGCGCGTCTGCCGGAATACCAATCCCAGTATCGCTCACTTCGACGACCAGCTTGCCGCTTTCTTCATTGCGCGTGACGATCGAAACCTTGCCACCTTTTGGTGTGAACTTCACCGCGTTGCCAATCAGATTCGACAGAACCTGTTCGAGTTTGCCCGAATCGCCTCGGATGTGGCTATGCTGAGCTTGTAATCGGAGGTCGATGCCAATCCCGGCCCCTTTCTGCTGGCTCTCGAGATTCCGGAGCACGAAGCGGATAACCTCGTGCGCGTCCACCTTTTCGAGCTTCAGCGCCAACGCCCCGTTGGCAACATGGGTGAAGTCGAGCAACTCCGTGACTAGATGCACGAGAGTTTGAATATTGCGGCGGATGAATGCCAAGGCGGACCTATCAAACACCGGCGGCAAATCTTTCTTGTCGGGCATGCCGGGCTCACCGTGACCCAGCTCGAGCACGTCGATCATTGACGCGATGGCCCCCATCGGAGTGCGCAGATCGTGAGAGAGCACAGCGATCGCTTCATCTCTTGCTCTGCACGCGAGTTCGAGTGTATCGGCGTGGATCTTGGACGCCGCCTGCAATTCAGCCCGCGCGCTGATATCGCGGATGTTGCATTGAATCACCTTGCCCGATCCGACAAAGTAAACATTACTGACAAACTCGACCTGGATTTCCTTCCCGGTTTTCGTGCGCAGCGGCAGATTTTCGTAACGGATGTACTCGTTTGATTGAAGCGCTTCGAAAGCGGCCTGATTCGCTGCGATGTCTTTGAACTGGCCGATCTCCCAGAGGCGAAGACCGACCATGCTTTCAAACGGATACTCCAGCAGATCGAGCAGAAATGGATTTACATCGATGATCTTACCGGTATTCGCGTCGAGAATCAGGATGCCATCCTGCGCGGTTTCAAATAACCGGCGGTAGCGAAGCTCCGATACTTCCAAGGCGAGCTCTAACGAGTTTCCTCTGCCGTTGGCCGGCATTAGCTTCTCTTGGCTAATCGACGAATTTGATGTCATTGGTCGAGACTCGCTGTCATTGAGATATTTGTTTTAAGCAGGCGGGAGATGGGACAGTTCGTTTTTGCCGCGATCGCCGCATCCATGAAACCCGCTTGAGAGGCGTCCGGAACGTTCGCATGGACGTCGAGCTGGATGTGCGTGACCGTCCAGCCCGCAGCTAAATCTTCCAGCGTTGCGGTTGCGGTGGTTTCAATGCGCTGCGGGTGGAAACCGCAAAGACCAAGCTCATTGGACAGGGCCATCGAAAAACACCCGCCTAACGAAGCCGCGATCAGTTCGTCCGGATTGGTGCCCCGGCCTTCCGCGAATCGCGTCCGAAAAGAATATTGCGTTTTAGAAAGAACGCCGCTTTCGGTGGTTAGCGTCCCTTCGCCCTCATGAAGGTTTCCTTTCCAAAGAGCTGAAGCGTTTCGGTTCATAAATGGCAAAGCGTTATCCCTCTGCTCGTTGCCCGGCCAATATGTTCTCGGTAGCACGTCATACTTTTTTAGTATGGCCCGTCTGCCTGTGGCCGACCGGTCTGTCATAATTCGCAATTCCTTCTTTGCTTTAACGTGCCGGTTCGGTTTACGATCAGCGTCTTAATCCCAATGGAACTTCGTCATCTGCGCTACTTCGTCAGCGTTGCGGAAGCGCTGAGCTTCACAAAAGCCGCCAAAAAGCTGCACACCGCGCAGCCTTCACTTTCGCGGCAGGCATTGTTCTCATCGCTGAGATGAACTTCCACGCTGGTAATTGTTCCGCGAGGTGCCCGAGCGTGCTTTCCACCACCGCTTCAGTTTGCTGGTCCAGTCCCTCGCTGCCTTCGATGTTGTGATCGGTGTTAACTTGGATTTTCATAATTTATTTCTCACTTCCGATGGACTCCGCTTCCACCAAAGCCACAGAGAGTGCGATGCTGACAGCGACAATCAAGGACGGCAAAAACCAAAAGCTCACCCGCAGATCACTCCAGAACTGTTGAACCTTATTCATGGATCAACTCCACATGTATTGGTAAGGGGAGCATGCAAGGTTCATCGGTTCATTTATGAGGTTCATCTTTCCGATTCTCCCGCTGCGCCTTCTCCCAGTCCTCAACTGCTCGAAGATCTTCCCGCCCCAACTCCTCGTAGAGTTCATGGGCTCGCTTGACGATCTCCGGAGTCAAATCGGACGGTGTCTTAGCTCGATTTCAGGTTTCGGTTCGACTTTGGCAACGGCTTCGGGCTGAGCCTCAACCCTCTTTGTTTCAGGTTCGGGCTCTGCCGTAAGCTTGGCTTTAGCTCCAACTGTTGATTTAGGCTCAGGTGTGGCCTGAGTTTGGGAATCCGCCTTGGCTTCAGGTTTGGGTTGGGCCCTGGCGTCGCGCTCAAGCTCGGCTTTGACTTCAGGTTTTACCTCGACCTTCGATTCCGGTTTTCGGCTCACCTTCGGCTTCACGCTTGGCCTCGACTTTGACCGGATCAAGAATCCGATACGCGAGCAACTTCACGCGGTCATTCACTAGGAACCAGAGCAGCGCATAGCCCCACACGAACCCAGCCCAACTCCAGCCAAGAGGTGTCATAAACAGCCCATATACCGCGATCAACGTCGCTACGATTTGCGTGCCGACCACTGCGATCCATAAAATCTTTGCCGGGCGTACAGACCAAAACGGGCCACGTGTGCGCGTAAGGAAAATCGTAAGATGTCCAGCCACGGACAGCTTCAAGTACATCAGTGTCTGGATGTGCGCGCGGTCAAAATGAAAAACGCGCTCACCGAGATAAAACAAGCCGAACGCGGACACGACCCCGATGACGCCAAGCACCGTTGAGATTCCCAGCACCATGCGCATGTTCCAAGCCTCGGGTTTATCCTTGTAATGAACGTTGTCGTAGGCAATGGACAGGATTGCGCCATCGTTAAGCAATGCCAGCATCACGATCATCACAGCGGTTACCGGATAGAAGTTAAAGATCAGGATCGCCAGCGTCATGAAGAACAGCACGCGCAGCGTCTCGGCGATGCGGTAGATCGCGTAGCTGTTCATCCGCTGGAAAATGCGGCGGCTCTCCTTGATCGCGTCAATGATTACCGACAGGCCCGGTGTCGTCAGCACGATCGCCGCGGCCGCCCGCGCCGCGTCCGTCGCGCCTGAGACGGCAATGCCGCAGTCGGCTTTTTTCAGCGCGGGAGCGTCATTCACTCCGTCGCCGGTCATGCCGACAATGTGTCCGTGCTTTTGCAGGACATCGATGATGTGAAACTTGTGTTCGGGAAAGACCTGCGCGAAACCGTCGGCATTCGCGATGGACTCGGCGACCTCCGGAGTCTCTTGCTTCTTTGAGTCGCCTAGGCTGCCGGCATCGAGGATGTTTGTACCCATGTCCAGCTTCTTGGCGGTCTCTTTGGCAATGGCCAATGCATCGCCAGTCACCATCTTGACCTCCACGCCCATCTTCACAGCGGTCGCAACGGTCGCCTTGGCATCTTCCCGTGGCGGATCGAACAACGGCAGCACGCCGACAAACTGCCATTGCCCATCTCCCTCGGCCCGCGCCACGCCTAACGAACGAAAGCCGCGCGTGGCGAAGTCATCGACTGCCTTTTGTGCAGCCGGCTTCACCTGCCCGGCATTCACCGACATCTTGAGAATAACCTGTGGCGCGCCCTTGGTGACTTTGAACTGCTTTCCATCCGGGCCTTTGACAGTGGCTTCGGTGCGTTTGTGTACCGGATCGAACGGCGTGAAATGAACGACCTGGTAGCCCTTCAAGGCTTGGTCGTCCTTCAAACCGCCCAGCACCGCCAGATCGATGGTGTCGTCATTGTCCGACCGCGATGCCAACGCGCCATCGAGTATAACTTGCGCGGCGTTGACACTCTCCACACAGAATGGGTCGCCCAAGGTCAGCTTGTTTTGGGTTAGGGTTCCAGTCTTGTCCGCGCAAAGCACGTCCACGCCGGCCAGTTCCTCGATGGCCACTAACCGGCTCACAATCGCCTTTTTCTTGGCGAGTAGTCGCGCGCCGACTGCCATCGTGACCGATAGCACTGTCGGCATCGCCACGGGAATCGCGGCCACGGTCAGCACTAGAGCGAACTGCAACGTGGTAAGAATTGGGTCACCGCGGTAGATCGCGAAACTAATGATTATCGCCACCAACGACACCGCGAGGATGATCAGGTAATTGCCGATCTTCAAAACCGCTTTTTGAAAGTGGCTAACCGTGTGCGCTTCCTCGACCAGTTGTGCCGTCTTCCCGAAATAGGTATGGGTCCCCGTGGCATAAACCAATGCGCTGTTCTCACCTCTCCGAACGATCGAGCCGGAAAAGACCGCATCGCCTGGTTTGCGTGTGGCGGGTAGAGATTCGCCGGTCAGCGCGGACTGATCGACCGACATCGGGTCGCCGTCCAACAAGCGGGCATCCCCCGGGACGATGTCGCCCAGCCGCAGCCGGATGATATCTCCGGGCACCAGTTCACGTGCCGGAGGAGTCACCCACTTCCCGTCACGTTTCACCCGAGCCTTAATCGCGAGCTTGGCCTTTAATGCCTCAATGGCATTGCCTGCCTGGCGTTCTTCCCAAAATCCTATGACGGCGTTAGCCATTAGCAGAAGGAGGATGATGAAAAAATCCGGCCAATGCCTGACCACACCCGAAAGAATCGCCGCCCCTTCAATCATCCAAGGTATAGGACCCCAGAAGTAGCTGAGAAATTTCAGGAACGTATTGGTCTTCTTTTCCTCAATCTCGTTAGGCCCATATTGGGCCAGTCGTTTCTCCGCCTCGGCTTGAGTGAGACCGTCCAAAGAAAACCCTAGTTTCTTTTCCACTTCCGCGATGGGCAGCGTCTTCAGATCGTCGTTCGCGTCGGGCTTACCCTTATCCTTATCCTCAGGCTTAGCTTCAGATGTAGCTTTAGATGTGGCCTGAGGCTTAGCTTCGGGTTCGACAGCAGGCTTCGAGTCGGTCGCCTTAGCCTGGTCTGTATTTGGTTTCATGATAGCTAGCCCTTCTTTGTTATGGCGCTGGTTTAGTTAGTTGTTGCGACT
>JBARMF010000133.1:0-1970 GCA_049802315.1 Candidatus Udaeobacter sp. | reverse complement strand
AATTGCGTCCGCCCATATGGCGTGCCGCATGAAAGGAATTTCTTCGTCCAGGTGATCTTCCTCGATGTTGCCGAGGACTGGTTGCGGCAATCGATCAGGATTGTACATCCGGTTGAAAGGAATCGGCGGAGCCAGTGGCGGATGCGGCCCAATAAACGAAACAAATCCGAAGAACGGCCGCGAATCATCTGACTTTGCGATTTCCTCGACCGTACGATCAGCCGTCCACCATTCGCCACCTAAATTAGCCGGAAGGGGACTGCGTTGCGGAAGGTAAAACATCTCAGTGCGTTCGCCCATGGGCTGCTCCAGGAAATCGAACTCAGGATGCTCCCGCGCCAGCCACGATCCGTAATCATCGCCTTCACGATTTGGTGGATGATAAGTTTCTTCGCAGCGCCACATTGTTTCAAAACCCAGATCCTCGTTCCACGGATTCGTATGGAACTTGCCGACTCCAAAAGTTCGATAGCCGAGGCGCGACATCGCTCGGCCCAGGTAAGGTCCGCAACGCGCTTCCATCTCCACGGCTTGACCCGTCGCGGCATCCGCCTTGGCATTACTGAAAACACGCGTCGTCGCCGGCTCACATCCGGTGCGGATTGTGTAGCGCGCGGCCACGCAGACCGGGCAGGTCGCGTATGCGCTGGAAAAAGTGATTCCCCTGCGCACGAGTCGATCCATGTTCGGTGTGTAGATGTCCGAGTTTCCCAGCGCGGCAATCGTATCGAACCGCTGCTGGTCGGTCATGATAAACAAAATGTCGGGTCGGGACGCTGGCATCGTCTAAATGAAATACGCGGAGGACTGAATTTGGAGCGGCGCTAGTTTACAAGGCCTCTCGCAAATGTCATTCCGAGCGAAGCGTAGCGAAGTCGAGGAATCCCGCGGAAAACACTTTTAGGTTTCGCCACGGGATGTCTCGACTTCGCTTGACATGACGAGCGGAAATCAGAGATGTTTCGCTCCGCTCAACATGACAGCGGTATCAACGCGGGAACTTCTAGGCCTCTGCGATCTCGCTTCCCGTCAGTCGCCGAAAAGCCTCGATATACTTCGCGGAACTTTTTTCGATCACTTCTTTCGGCAGACGCGGGGCAGGGGGAGTTTTGTCCCAATCGAGAGTCTCCAGATAATCGCGCACAAATTGCTTATCGAAGCTAGGCGGGCTCTGCCCAACGGCATATTGATCCTTGGGCCAGAAGCGCGACGAATCTGGAGTCAGACATTCGTCGATCAGAAGCAAATCTTCACCGACGGTGCCGAACTCAAATTTCGTATCTGCGACGATAATTCCACACTGGTCGGCGTGTGCGCGGCCGCGCGAATAAATGTCCAGGCTGAGCTTTTTCACGCGCTCGGCTAATTCGTCGCCGAGAATCTCGGAGCATCGTTTCATGTCGATGTTCTCGTCGTGACCGGTCTCGGCTTTCGTCGCGGGGGTGAAAATTGGTTCCGGCAATTGGGACGCCAGTTTCAGTCCCGTCGGCAGTTTAATGCCGCAAACGCTCTGCGATTCCTGATATTCCTTCCAACCGGAACCAGCCAAATATCCGCGCACTACGCATTCCACCGGCAACGGCTTGGTCTTCTTTACGATCATCGAGCGACCGGAAAGCTGGTCGCGAAACGGTTGCAACTCCTTCGGAAATTCGTCGAATGTTGCCGTGACAAAGTGATTTCGAATGTCGTCGAATCGATTGAACCAAAACGCGGAAATCTGATTCAGCACCGCGCCTTTGTGCGGAATCGGATCGGGAAGGATCACGTCAAAGGCGGAGATTCGATCCGTGACGACGAAGAGCAATGTGTCGCCGAGATCGAACACTTCGCGCACCTTGCCGCTGCGCAGTTTTTTAATTCCGTGAAGATCGATTGAGGATTGCGGAGATGTTTGCATATGAGAGAGAGCGAACGTTCAACGTTTGATGCCGAGCGTCTAGTAAAAACGACGTCCGACTGCAACGGGG
>JBARMF010000132.1:0-21260 GCA_049802315.1 Candidatus Udaeobacter sp. | reverse complement strand
ATCTCGATCCAGAGCGCGAATTTCGCCAGGCAAATTCCCTCCTACACCGAACGGGCTCGGAATTACACCGTCGATCTTATTTATCGGTTTGACCAGACATTCGGATTGCTGGGAGCAGGACAGACGAAATCCGCGTCGAAAAATCTTACCAATTTTCTAATCGGCCCGGGGCCATCTCTTTCTCCTCACCGACAGACGACGGCGAGTCCGGCCGGATCGCCGCAACCCACTGCACCACTCACTCAGGTAATCGCCCCAACCCAACCCAAACTGAGCAACGCCGAACGCCAACGCATTCAAGCGTACGTGGAAAAACAAATCCCCAAGTTGCAGGAGGCGCTGCCGACTCTACTCGGAAAGCTGTGGGACGTTTTAAAGACAAGTATCGGCGGATTTCTCGGCGCAACCGGCTTCCTGCTCAGTCTTATCCTCGTCCCGGTCTATCTATTTTTCCTACTCAAAGAAAAGCCGCGCATTGAAGAAAGATGGACAGATTACCTGCCGTTGCGCGCGTCGCCGCTGAAGAACGAAGTGGCGGATGTACTATTACAAATCAACTCGTACGTTGTCGCGTATTTCCGTGGTCAGCTCCTTGTCTGTCTGGTTGACGGCGTTCTCATTGGCACCGCCTTGACACTTTTCGGCCTGAACTTTGCGGCGGTCATCGGCGCAATGGTGATCGTGCTCACGATGATTCCATATATTGGGATCATCATTTGCTGGGTGCCGGCTGTTCTCATCGCCGCATTCCAATGGGGTGATTGGACCCATCCGATCATCGTGACCGCGATTTTCATTGTGATACAGAATCTGGAAGGCCTTTTCTACGCGCCACGGATTGTCGGGAATTACGTTGGCTTACATCCGATGACAGTAATTGTATCGATCTTTGTCTGGGGCTTGATCATCGGCGGAGTCATCGGTCCGCTCCTTGCTGTGCCGCTTACTGCCACGCTTAAGGTGCTTTTCGGGCGTTACGTTTGGGGCCGGCGTTTGCGGGAACAGTCTCTGCCTATCGAAACCGCTCTCACGGTTGAAGACATCGAAGTAGCGACTCATCGTTAGCGCAGCAGTCAGTTTGCATGAAAGGTAGAAATGGATCGACGCGCGTCGAGACAACGCAGCAAACCTCGGTTAAACCTGAGCATGTCGAGCAGGAGAGAGACCGGCAATCATTTAGCAGCACGCGCTCGATGTTTCAGCGGCAGCCCCGGAGCATTCGGCTGATTGTTGCTATCGCGGGATTGGCAATCGCTTTTTTGGTAGCCGTTTTTTTAGTCAGTTACGGCTCAAAACTATTCGAGGACTGGCGCGAACGTCGTTTGCTAGAAGAAGCCACCACACTTTTACAACAGGGAAACCTCAGCCGCGCAGCACAAATGGCGCAGGATCTAGCCCGACGGCATCCGGATTCTCTCGCAGCGCTGTCGATCCTGGCGGACGCAGCGGAAAGACAAAATCTTGAAGAGGCCGTTGCATGGCGCGAGCGGATCGCGCTGTTGCTGCCAAAAGATCCGGAGAGTCAGCTTAATCTTGCCTCTGCCGCGCTCCGCTTTGGGAAGATCGATCTCGCGCGCGAAGCCCTTAATCGAGTCTCTCCGAGCGATCGGGACAGCGCAGCCTTTCATGTCGTCGCTGGTTGGCTGGCGCGCGCAGAAGGTAATCTTGCCGAGCAGGAGGAACAATTCGCAGCTGCGGTAAGGAAAGAACCAAAGAACGACCTTTATCAATTCAATCTCGCAGCACTGCAAATTCGTTCCAAAGACGCGGACAAAAGTAAGAACGCTCGCGATACGCTCGAGCGACTTATCACCACAGCGCCATACCGAACTGGCGCGCTACGAGCATTGCTCAACGATGCTGTGGAACGCAATGACCGCGCTACTGCAGATAGCTTTGCACAACAGCTCCAAATGTCGCCAGAGGTCACGTTCGGCGATTACCTGCTTTGCCTGAATTTTTACCAAAAGCTAGACGAGAAAAAATTCCGGCGGCTCCTCGAGAAAGTGAAACCGTTTGCGGCACGTAATGCATCTGATCTCGCATCGCTGATCGACTGGATGAATCAGAACGGACTCGCTGGAGACGTTGTGAAGTGGGTCGACAAGTTGCCGCCAGCAAAATTGAGTTCGCCGCCTGCGTCTGTCGCAGTGGCCGATGCTTATGCAACTATGAAGAATTGGTCGCGTCTGAAACGCTGGACCCGGAGTGGAAATTGGGGCGACGCCGAATATTTGCGCCTGGCGTACGGCGCAATCGCGGAGAGACATTTGCGTTCTGACAACAACTCGAGCACGAAATCTGAGTTCGAAACACTTTGGCAGTCTGCCGCTCAATTGTCACAGGACGTGCCGGATCACGAACTTACGCTCGCCCAACTGGCCACAAAATCGCAATTGGCAAACCAGGCCGAAGAACTCTGGGTTCGCGTCGAAGAAAATCCAACGATGCGCCGTGAAGCGCTCGACAATCTTCGCCAGCTGTATCGCGGCAAGGACGAAACAACTAAGCTGTACACGGTTCTCCAACGGCTTCATGAAAGTTCGCCTAACGAAGCATCGATCACAGCAGACCTGGCGCGGCTCGGCCTGAATCTTGGCGAAAATACTGAAAGCTCACATCAACTCGCGAAAGAGGCTTATGACCGCGCGCCGACTGACGTCAATTGTGCGGTAACGTACGCATTTTCCCTTCATCGCCTCGGCAGAAATGCCGAAGCTCTTGCGATTATCCAAAGTTTGCCGGCAGACGGGCTGCACGATGCGCACGCCGCCGTTTACGTCGCGCTGGTGCTCGTCGAGGGAAACGAGCCCGAGAGGGCAAAGGATTACACAAAGGCCGCCGAAAACGGGAAACTCTATCCGGAAGAGAAAAAGCTGCTCGAAGAAGCGAAGACGAAGCTCATCGCGGCATCTGCAATTCCCTCGCCGGCAGAGTCGCCGTCGCCCAGCGGAACACCCCAGCGATAGGAATCACTCTTCTTTCTCAATCGCATCTGTCCAATCGGCGATGTCTTTTTCATCCATCTGAACGCGTTCTTCCAAACGCGCATCCCGATATCCCCACTCCTGTACGTCGACCAAATATTGCTGCCGTGAAATCAGCGTGCCGCGGCATACTCGTTCCGGCCCCGCAGTCCTTACTTCATTCCGGAGCCGTGTAATGAAATCCTCCATGATTGCCGCCGGGATTCGCGCGCGTTCCCCGGGATAAATGTAACCGAACAGGATCAAATGGTTGAACAATATGCGCCAATCGGGACCGAACCGCCCAACCAAGTGCGGCCAATCGATCTCTTCCGCGCAGCAGCGAAGAATGTGCGCGATGTCGGCGCCATCGAACCGCTCGCGTTCCATAATGTACGCCTTCATCCAAATCATTTCCTCCGGCGCGCAGTGTTTCACAGGCACTCCCAGCAATTCCTCATCGCGCCCACGTTCGAACCACGAATCATCCACTTCGCACAATCCATTGCCGGCGCGAAAAATCAGATCAAGCATATCTCCTTCGTACGTCGCCTTGGCCAGCCAGTGCGGGAATGTCAGTTCGGTTTTGTACCCTGCGCGCGCTAGCGCATGGAGCGCAGCCTTCACATGATTTGGCCGAATATAGAGATCGAAGTCCTTCGTGCTACGCGACACGCCTCCGCATACCTCCACCATGTACGCGCCGCCGATCAGGAACGGAACCCCGGCAGTATGCAACGCTGCCACTGATCTGCGATGAAACTCATCGCGGCTGCCTTCACTGTGATTGGCTTCAACCGCCGTGGCTGTGCTTGCAGTCATTACTCATCAATTACGCAGTTGAACTGCGCCACGCGTGCATGGCAGGGCGTGTCCCTTCGCGAAACGTCCATCCTTAGTCGCCGTTTCGTTTCTTAAGACGATGGCAGAACGAACGTTGCGTATCGCTGCGACTGCGGATCTTCATTATGGCAAGCATTCGCGCGGAAAAATGCTGGATGCATTTGCGGAGATCTCGGGGAACGCCGATGTGCTGTTGCTCTGCGGCGATCTCACAGAGTACGGACTTCCCGAAGAAGCGGAGGAACTCGCCGCCGACATTCGCAGTGCAGTGAGAATCCCGTGTATCGGCGTCATCGGGAACCATGACTATGAATCCGGACATCCGGAGACGGTCGCGAACATTCTCGATCAGACCGGCGTGACCATGCTGAATGGGGAAGCCGTCGAAATCGCCGGTGTTGGATTCGCGGGGATCTGCGGGTTCGGCGGAGGTTTCGGCAGACGGATGCTGAATGCGTGGGGTGAGCCGCTGATTAAGGAATTCGTGCAGGAATCAGTTAGCCACGCCATTCGCCTCGAGCAGGCTTTGGTCAAGCTGCAAACTGAGCGCCGGATCGTGGTCCTGCATTACTCTCCAATTCGAGCGACGTTGGAGGGGGAAGATCCAGAAATCTATGCTTTCCTCGGTTCGAGTCGTCTCGAAGAACCGATCAACCGATTTCGATCCACCGCGGTCTTTCACGGTCACGCACACAACGGTATGAACGAAGGGAAAACGTCAACGGGCATTCCCGTTTACAACGTCTCCGCACCGGTGCTGCAGAAAACCGGAAAGCAATATCGAATTGTCGAACTGTAGCTTGTCTGTCTCAGACGCGATCCCCAGACAAAGAAGCTGCTGCAATAACGCGCCAAGCCTCGACGTCTGCGCTGGATTCCGCAGGCGAAACGCAGCGTACAGCTTTAATTGCATCGAAAGTCACTGCAGAAAGCGGAACATCGATTGAAGCTGCCAGTTCGCACCGGGTTGCGGCTGCCAAATTCTTGTACAGCAAACTCAAGTGCGGTTTTAATTCGTACTGTGACGAATCGTTCGCCGTATCGCGAATGATGCCATTGATCTTCCGCAGTTCTGCGCTCATGGCGAATTGGACAAAGAGCGTTTTAATGAACTCATCGGACTGATCGATTCCAAGCGGTTTTAGCCCGATGAGTTTGCACTCGCGCGCTGCGGCTGCGAGCGCGTCCTTAGCCGCATCGTCGCGATCTGCTCCGATATGAATCGTCACGTGCGGCTCGAAAACAGGCGCATCGCATCGACGGGCAAGATCGTTGATGGTCCGCTGAAAGAAGCTGCATGCCGGCTCGGACGGGACAAGCCAGTACGCAATGACAGTTTCCCTGGTCACGAGTCCATTACGGATTCCGGTTCAACCCCACTTTTGCAGCTCGACAATGTTACCTTCGGGATCTCGCGCATAAACCACACGAAGCAGACCGACGCCTTCTACTTCCGCCGTGGCAATTTCTCCCACTGCGCCGCCGCCCGCTGCGATCACTGCTTGTAGCGCTTCATCCACGTTGTTCACCGCGAATGCAATGTGGCCGAATCCGCACTCGTTAGCTCTCGGCAGTCCGCGTTCGATCAACTGATCGTAGCTGAAGATTTCCAGTGTAGGCCCGTCATCGTCGTATCCCGGTAACCTGAGATGGACGCCACGAAGACGGGCGTTCGGAACCGAATTCACCCTGTCAAGCCACGCCGCAGACAAGTCACGTTCGGGACCTTTGGGTTCGCATCCGAACACTTCGCGATAAAACCGGACCAGCCTTTTCCAATCTCTGGCGATCAGATTGGTGTGCACATATTTCGCGCGGATCGGCATTCTTTTCTCCTAGACCAAGCTTACAAATATTACAATCGATCTGCCGATGTCATTCTGAGCGAAACGAAGAATCTCTGATCATTTCTGGATCGCTCCGTTGGAAAAAATTGCAATGTTTCGCTTCGCTCAACATGACAGCAGGAAGAATTGGCTGAACTTGCGGTATGCCGACGAATGTCTTGGGAACGGAATTGAAATGTTGTTGTCGCGATCCGATGACCGGTTTTTATCGCGACGGCTATTGCCGAACAGGGCCAGAGGACGTGGGGCAACACACGGTTTGCGTGCAAGTCACGGAGGAATTTTTGGATTTCTCCGTCCTGGATGGAAACGACTTGGTCACTCCGCATCCAGAGTGGGGGTTTCCAGGATTGAAGCCCGGGGACAAATGGTGCGTGTGCGTCACCCGCTGGAAAAGCGCGCTGGATCACAACCGCGCGGCGCCTGTGGATCTGGAGGCGACGCATGCTTCGGCGCTGGAGTTTGTCACGCTGGAAGAACTAACAGCACACGCGGTAACGCAAGCCTAACAAATTCCGCAAACCGGCCGCGGTTGAATCCGATTGGGTTTGCCGCCACGCTAAGGAACAATTGAAGCTTCCGTTTAGTCTTTTCCTGGCGCTGAGGTATTTGAAACCGAAGCGCACGTTTCTCTCGATCATCACGTTGATCTCGGTCGTTGGCGTGATGCTCGGCGTAACCGTGCTGATCCTTGTGATCGCGGTCATGACCGGATTCGATCGGGAACTGCGTCAGAAAGTCATCGATTTCGATGCGCACATTCTGGTCACTTCCGAGGACGTGTTCCGCGAGTGGCGCCCGCTCAAGGCCAAACTTGATAAAACGCCGGGCGTAGTCGCCACGGCTCCCTTTGTCCAGGGACCGGTGATTGTGGAATTTCACGGCCGACGCCTCGCACCGCTGATTCGCGGTATTGATCCCAAGCAGGAAGAGAAAGTCATTCCACTCCAAAAGTTCATCAAATTCGGCAAGCTCGATCTGGAAGGAGAATCAACAGTGGTCGGGATTGAGCTGGCGCGAAAACTCGGAGTCACCATCGGCGATAAGGTGACAGTTTATTCACCGGGCAACCTTGGCCAGGTCCTCGACGGCATTAAGAAACTGGAGAACGCGAAGGGCGAAGAAGAGAAGAAAGCCATCGACGAATTGCGCGATGTGATTCTCCCGAAAGAGCTGACTGTCACCGGAATTTTCGAGACCGGCCATTACCTGCACGACTCCGAATTTTTGCTCGTGCCCGTTTACGTCGGCCAGGAGCTTTACGGTTTGGGCGACGCGTTGCACGGAATCACGGTGAAGACCGACGACCCATATGACGCGGAACGGGTGAAACAGGAGATCCAGCAATTCCTCGAGCCACCGCAGTACGCCCAGACCTGGATCGATATGAATCGCCAATATTTCGAAGCGGTTCGACTGGAGCGTACGGTGATGTTTTTTCTTTTGTTCTTCATCGTGATCGTGGCGGCTTTTGGAATCATGAGCACGCTCATCACCGTGACGGTACAAAAACGGCACGAGATCGGAATTGTGAAAGCGCTCGGGGCGAACATTGCGCAAATTGTCTGGGTTTTCCTTGGTCAGGGGACAATTGTCGGCCTTTTCGGAACGATCACTGGCTTGGGCCTTGGAATGACTTTGATTCGTTATCGCAACGAGTTTAGTCGCTGGCTGGCATCGACTCTACACATCGAGATTTTCCCGCGAGAGGTCTATCAATTCTCGTCGATCCCGGCCGAGGTCATTCCGCATGACGTTGCTATCATTTGCATTAGCGCCTTCATAATCTGTTCGTTGGCGGCGCTGATCCCTGCGTATTTCGCGGCGCGGCTCGATCCGGTAAAAGCGCTGCGTTACGAGTGACGCTGTAGAGGCGTTACAACTTGAGGAAAGCACTCAACGCGCGGGAAGCATAATCGTATCCTTCCGGCCATTCGCTTTGGCGCGGGCCGGCTACGTTCAGAACATCGATCTTATTCTCGCGGACAAAATCGGCAATCGGCTTGGCGGCATCTTCAGCGGAAAACTTTGACGCATCGATCAATTGGTACGGTCGCTTCAGATCAACACAGAAACGAACGGTCCGCTCGGTGCCGCCGCGAAGTTCTCTCGAGTGAACTATGATCGTTCCATCAGAATCTTTGACGTTCTGCAACGTGCGTTCGTTGAAACCGCCGCTTTGTAATTCCTGAACTGGATAGTGATCCGGAATTTTGCCGAATTCATCGAGTCGTCCGGCCGGACACCATCCGCCGCAATTAATCCCATGCCTGAGCGCGACATCGAGCGCAGCGCGATCCACTCCTGTTTGACCGCCCGAAATGATCTTCAAAGGTTTCGGTGTAGCAACTGGTGTGATCTGTTCAGCGTGTCCAGCCTCGTATGCTGCCGCTGTCATGTTGAGCGAAGCGAAACATCCTGGTTACTTGCACATGCACTGTCTGGGCAAAGCGATCAGGGATTCCTCGCTTCGCTCGAAATGACAACAAACAGCTGCTGAGACATTTAATCGCCTGTCGGAACAATGTCGGCGCGCTCGATCATGAGAATTACCGTTCGTTCAGGCGCGCGCGTACGATGGCGCACGCCTTTCGGCACGACGAAGCCCTGTCGGGGCGCAAGGTCGATTACGCGATCCTCAAGATCGATTAAGAATTTTCCATCCAGCACGAAGAAGAATTCATCGATGTCTTTGTGTTCGTGCCAGTGATATTCCCCTTGAACGACCGCCATCCTAACGACTGAGTCGTTCACCAGGCACAGCGTCTGGTTGTACCATTTGTCGATGCAGGCGTCGGCCAGCTTCTGCACATCAATCACCTCAAGCGGTCCATGCAGAATGTTCAGGTAAGTCTTGTACGAAAATTTTTCGACGTCTTGTTGCGAAGCCATGATGCAATTTTACCGCAGAGATCGCAGAGGTCGCCGAGAAAAACGTCTACTACATTTGTTCTGCGTTCTCCGCGTCCTCTGCGGTAAACTGGAGTTACTCTTCACCGTCGAAGTAATCGGTCTCCGCACCTTTGATGACGACGCGATCGGCGGCTGACGACTTATTCACCTTCCATTTACCGCTGTCGGGATAATAACCTGCTTCGCCGACCGGGTTATCGGCGATGACATAGTACGTTAGGTCTTCATCACCAGAGTTGATCAGTTGATGCGGTTCGTCGGGGCCGAAGACGAACGCGTCGCCGGCCACCACTTCGGTTTTACCATCCTTGTGACGAACAGTGCCTTTTCCGGAAATCACCAAATACAGCTCCCATTGGGCCGAGTGCGCATGATAAGGGAAGTTGCACTTTCCTGCCGGCACTCGGCTCCATTCCAGATCAAACGGGTGCCGCTTGGACAAGTCGAGCGAAGCCGGTTCGCGTCCCAGCGCTTCAGAAATTCCTTTAAAGGCGACGGCGTATTTTCCGCCTGGCGATTGCCACGGGTCCTCTTTGATTTCGTTTAGGTTAACTTTTTTCATGGCTGTAGTTAAAGATTCATTCTTCGCCATCAAAATAATCGGTCTCAGTTCCTTTCACTATCAGTTCTTCGGATTCTTCCCCTGCCACGGCCCACTTGCCGCTGTCGGGATAATAACAGGAATCTCCTGTTGCTCCGCCGCTGCGCGGATTGTCGGCGATCACGTAGTAAACAAAATCCTCATCGCCGCCATTAGTAAGCTGATGTGGTTCGCCAGGCTGAAATAGAAACGCGTCGCCAGGTCCAGCTTCGGTTATTCCGTCCTTATCTCGCACATTGCCGCGACCGGAAACGACGAGATAAAGCTCCGTTTCAGCCGCATGCGCATGATAGGGGCAAAGAAATTTGCCTTTCGGTATGCGCACTAGCGCCAGATCAAACGGATGGCGTTTCGACAAATCGAGCGACTTCGGTTCCCGCCCAAGCGCAACCGAAATGTTCTTGGTAATCCGGCCAAACTTTCCTTTCGGCGACTTTTTTTCCTGCTCGGGAACGTCTTTGAGATTGATCTTTCGCATTTGGGAAAAACTCTCAGCTAAACTAACGAGACGAAACCCGTTTCCTGGTGGCGATTGTGAAAATGGCAATGGCTGCCCAAACGAGGTTCACAAAGGTGGAGGGATACGACCCATAGAAAATTGTGTTTGCGGCCAGGAGGAGGCTGCCGCCGACGTTCAGGAACTGAAACACAGAAGAGTGTCCTTCCCATTTTCGCGCGGAGACCATTGCGTAGGCCACGAGCAGAGCTGCCGCTCCGACCCATCCAATCGCATCAAACCATAAGTGATCCTTCATACGGTAGACTCCTTAGCGAGCGATGCTGTCATGTTGAGCGAAGCGAAACATCTCGGTTTTGTCCGTGGCAGGCTCGACCAATCAAATCAGAGATTCTTCGCTTCGCTCAGAATGACACGATGGTTGGATTTTTAATACACGCGGATGCTTGCATTACCCCTCCCATTTTTTCGGCAGTTTTTGTTTGAGCGTCTCCACTGGCTCGAACAGGTCGCCTTGTTTTTCGACGCGCGCTAACGTTTGGTCCGAACGAAACTTTAAGAGATCTGCGCGTTTCTTCTTCAAACAATTCTCCACTTCACTCCAAGTAACCGGCGTGGAAACAGTCGGCTCTTCTTTTGCGCGAAGCGAGTAAACGCAAATAGTGGTTTTGTGTTCGTCGTTCTGACTCCAATCGACGAACACTTTTCCTTTGCGCACAGCCTTTGACATGTTCGAGGTGACACGATCAGGATGATCGCGTTCCAGACGTTGGGCTAATGAGCGGGACAAATCTTTGGTCTGGTCGTAAGTCACCGGCGTGTTCAACGGCACATACACTTGTAAGCCTTTGGAGCCGCTCGTTTTTGCGAACACTTTCAGTTTCATTCCATTCAGCAACTCGCGCAGCCAGATCCCAACCTCACAGCATTGCACGATGTCCGCGGGCGCACCCGGATCGAGATCGAACACCATCATCGTTGGGCGTTCGACATTGTTCTTGCGCGACAGCGATGTGTGCAGCTCGAGATCGGCGAGGTTCGCTGCCCAGACGAGCGTAGGTAGATCGTTAGCGAGACAATAATGCATGATCCGCTGGTTGCCCTCACTCCAGACCTTTGCCGTCTGCACCCATTTTGGCCGATGCACGGGGCAGTTTTTTTCATAGAAAAACTCACCTTCCACGCCATTGGGATAGCGCTTCATTGTGAGCGGACGGTCTTTTAAGTGCGGCAAAAGCACCGGCGCGATCCGGATGAAATAATCGATCACGTTCGCTTTGGTGAAACCCGCTTTCGGATAAAGCACCTTGTCCAGGTTCGATACCTGAAGCTTCCGATCGTCAACAACGAGTTCCGCTTTTTTGGCCATCGATCTAATCCTCGCACAACGTCCACAAAAGACGCAACGGTTCTGATCAGACCCCGTTAGGCGAAGAAACGCTCGGGCGGAAGCACCGCTTTGGGCTTGCAAATCCGGGCGACGCAATGTTCCCAGCTTTCGTGCCCGCTCAGGATGTCGATTTCCACCCGTAGAAAATAAATCGGCACTTTCAGATCCGTTTCTGGCAAACGCGGCATGCGCACCGAGTCTTTTTCGGTGGTGACGATCATTGCCAGGTCACGGCGGATACAACGGTTGATAAAGCTGATCAACTCTGCCTCGGTGTAATAATGATGATCAATGTAACTTTTCGCGAGATCGACGTGTGCGCCGAGTTTTGTGAGCGCGCCCTCAAAACTTTCAGGGGCAGCAATCGCGCACAACGAACCGATGAACGCGTCGCGCAAAGTCTCGAGCGGCAATTGTTCGCCCGTGAAAACATTCTGCAGGTAAAGCGGTTTGTGCGCGCATTCGATAACTTCCGCAGTGCGATTGTAACGCCGGATTCGCCGCATCAGCTCGAAATTAGCGTCGCCCGTAGTCTTGGTAATAAAAATGTAGCTGGCGCGGCGAAGGTTCCGCGGCCTTTCACGCAGCGTGCCGCGGGGCAGCAGGAATTCGTTGCCAAAAGGTGCTTGTCGATCCACGAGCACCATGTCCAGCCGATGCTTTAAATGGAGATATTGAAATCCGTCGTCGAGCAGAAGTGTGTCGACCTTCCATTTATCAATGGCGAACAAGCCGCTTTTCACACGATCTTTGTCCACGAGTACGATCACATCCTTTAAGTTGTGAGCCAGCATGTAAGGCTCATCGCCGGCGGTTAGCGAATCGAGCAGCAGGGATTTGCCATCGGAAACGATTCGCGGAGGCTCTCTATCTCCGCGGAAACGGCTGCGCCAATCGCGTTTCCGCGGAACGCTTTTGTAGCCGCGACTAAGAATCGCTACTCGCCGTCCCCCGGCCTGCAAAGCGCGGGCAAACTTCTCCACGATCGGCGTTTTGCCCGTTCCGCCGACAGTAAGATTGCCGATGCTGATCACGAGGCATCCCAGCGTGCGTTCGCGGAAAACTCTTTTGCGATAGAAATAAAGCCGGAGTTGCACCACCCTGTCGTAGACGAACGAGAGCGCGTAAAGAATACCGCGCAGAATGGAAGCGCGAACGCCATGACGTCTTTCGAGGACGACGTCGATCCCGAATTCTTCTAGCTGTTCAAGTCGGCGGCCCATCTTAATGGTCGCTTCCGGACGTCCGGCGGCGGATTGGCAATACTTGCGCACCGCGGTTGTCAGCGTGCGTGATAATCGTGTGACCAGGCATGGCCGCAGCGTGCACCATGGCGGTCGCGATTTTTTCGGGCGCTTTGAGCGTAATAGCCGCTATCGCGGATCCGCTCCCGCTGAGAAACGCACCGAGCGCGCCGGCTCGCTCAGCGGCCGCAATGACGCGGGGAAGAAACTGAATCAGTTTCGCGCGAAATGGCTGATGAAGGTTATCGGAAAAACTGCCACGCATTTTTTCGTAATCTCGCGATGCAAAGGCTGCGGTGACCGCGCACGCGTTTGCACAGTTTTCTACTGCAGCAACGCGCAAAATCTTTGAAGGCAAAATTCTTCGCGCTTTCGATGTTTGAATTTCAAGGTCGGGAACCAGAAGCACGAAGTACAGGCGCGGCGAAACGTCGAAGTGTTGAACATGAGCGCCAAGGTGCGACGGCTTGGGCAGCCGTCGAAACATGACGGCTGGGAAGCCGTCACTCCTTGTAACAGTGAAGCCGCCGAAGGTGGCCGGTGCGGCATTATCAGGATGTCCCTCCAATCCGGCGCATAATCGGAACACGGTTAATCGATCGAGCGGCTTGCCACTGAGATGGTTCAGGCCCAGAAGGATGCCCAGGCGAACCGTTGCGCTGCTGCCCAGGCCGCGACACCGTGGAATTCGTTCCACAATGGAACACGAAAACGGGAACGCACGCCGCCGCGTTTGCTTGAAAAATCTTTCTGCCGCGTCAGACACGATTCGTGGATGAGAAGATCGAGGCGTGTTGCCCCGGACGAGCGTGACGCCGTTATGGAGGCGGAGCGCGACGCCCAGACAATCGTAGCCGGGCCCAAGATTGGAAGTGCTTGCGGGGACACGAACGGTGACTTGTTGCATAGTTACGCCGCCGCCACGCAGGCCGTTGGCCGGACGGCGTGCAAGTGATCGCGCCAGTGTAGCAACGCCGCGTTTCCCGGCAACCCATCCGTTGCGCTACACTAGTTTCGAACTATGCCGGTGGAGCACAGAAACAAAAATGAATGTGGGATGGATTGATCCAGGCTTGCTCCGCGATTTCCAGGCAGAGGGTACTGACGCGTACCGGCTTTGCACTATTGAGGATGGCTGGGTGGAACGCTTCGGCAGCGACGTTCTGATCTCGTTCAAAAGGGTGTTGGCCCGCGAACGGCTGCTGGAGGAGCTCCAAACCTGGGCCGATTGGGTCGACGTCCATGTGCGACGCGTCTTCGCGCGTTTCATTCCGCGAGAAAGTGAACGTCGCGAACCGCCAGCCCTGGTTGTTGGAGATCCCGGCGAGAGTTTACAGACAGTCGCCACCGAACGATCTCTGAGGTTCGGCCTAGACTTCGGCACAGGCTATTCGCCAGGTCTGTTTTTGGACCAACGAGAGAATCGCCGGTACGTGCGTCATATCGCGCCAAGGCGACTGCTGAATTGCTTTGCTTACACTTGTTCCTTTTCTGTGTGCGCGGCATATAACGGAGCGAGCACCGTCAATATCGACCTTTCGAAAAGATCTCTCACCCGTGGACGCGAGAATTTCGCCCTGAACAACCTTTCAACGATCGATCATCGGTTTATCACGGACGACGTGCGATCCGTGCTGCCGCGCCTCGCCCGGAGAGGCGAAAAATTCGATGCCATCATCCTCGACCCCCCGACTTTTTCACGCTCTCCGGGAGGAAAAACGTTTCGGGTCCAACACGATTTCGAAAGTTTGCTCATTAGCGCTCTTGAAGTGGCGGACCGCGATGCCCACGTTTTGGTAGCGACGAATTGTTCTGCATTGGGCGAGCGTGCCCTAGAAGTGATGGCACGCTATTGCCTGAAAGAAACGCGTCGAGCCGCGGCATTTCACCGGCCATTGCCGCTGCCTGATTTCCCGCCGCGCACCGGTGCGAGCTCGATCTGGTTTGCTTTGCGGTAATAGTTCGATGCGCGCAGGATGGCTTCACAATACGAATCATTAGCGTCATGGATCAGTTATCTCCTGAAATGGTTGCTGACTTTCCCGAACGCGGAATGCGATGGGTGAAAGACCGAGTCGAAACGGTGGTCAATGAAACCGGTGATTACGTGCGCGAAAAGCCGACACAGTCTCTCTTCTATGCTTTTGCGATTGGATACGTGTTGAATCGTCTGCCGTTGGGTCGAGTGCTAGCCGGAGTTCTTCGTCTGCTTTTCATGGCACTAAAGCCCGCGGTGTTGATATACGGTGCCGCCAGATTGTACCGATCGACCCAGGAACGCGAAGCGTCGTAGGCTTTTAAAGTCGAAACGGTAGAATCGCTGAGAGGGCAAGCGAGGCGGGGTGAGATATTACTCTTCCAACGTAAACCCGATCTTTAAAGTCACCTGCCAGTGCTCGATTTTGCCCTCGTCGATGTAACCGCGGGTCTCGGTCACCTCGAACCAGCGCATGTTCCGAATCGTCTTACTCGCACGCGACAGGGCATTACGGACCGCTTCCTCCATTCCGTTTGGCGATGAGCCAACAATCTCAATTTTCTTGTAAACGTGTTCAGCCATACGCGCATTATTTCGCGGTTCGCAATGGTACACAATGAAAAGGTGGGCAAGGAGCCACGGTTCCAAGTCCGCCACCCAGAGTAGAGCGAGCATCCTCGCTTGCAAACTCCCAGAAGGCGCAAGCGGGATGCTTACGCTACGTCGCGATTGCTCCGGAAATTTGCTTTACAAACCAACCCTCGTTCCACCAGCCTCCCGTTGTGCGCACATTGATTGCAGTCTGGACGTTGCTAATAGCTGCCTTGTGCTGCGTACACGCTCAGGACCAGGAGAAAAAACTGGTCGATCGGCTTCTCAAGCCTGACATGGCGCTGCAGAATGATGCGCAACACAAGAAATTCGGCGGAGACGGGTCGGCATCCATCAACAAACGCGCAAACGTCGGAACGTTTTTCATTCACCAGAAACCGAGCTCGAAAAATTATTCCGGGACGCGAGATTTCTCGACTACGCAATTTTATTCTCACACCTACCGTGGCGGACGGACCGCCTACGAGGTTTCGTCACAGCAAACACTTGCAAATTCCAAGGCTAGCTACGGAAATCAGACTGCCCGCGGTGTTCGTGACGCATCTCAGTCCGGGAAAAAGGTCGCCTCTCATGCGTATGGAGGTAACCGGCCGTTTCTGAACGAAGGCACAAATCAGAAGTCGCTCAGCCGACACAACGAGCCGCTCACGATCGAGCAGGTGCGCGAGTTGTTGAACAAAAACAAGTAGCGGGGTGCTCTGCTGTCGAGACCCATACGCGGTCGATCTTCGCAATGACATTGTGAAACTGCGGTAAAGCGACGCGAGGACGCGTGCGCACTCCCAAAGCTATCGCGAAAAGAAATCGCCTTCTCGGTCAATTTTGCACGAAGTGCTTTAGGAGTGCGATGCGTCATCGCATCGCTTTTGCTGCCTCGGTGTAGGCGTATTGTTGAACTGAACCGTAAATTGGATCATGAAACCCGAAGAAGCTCTTGGATTGTTGAAACAAGGCGCGGCGCAGATCATCAATGAAAGCGAATTGCGCGAGAAACTTGAGCTGGGCCGGCCGTTGCGGGTCAAGCTCGGGGTAGACCCGACGACATCGGATATTCACCTTGGGCACACGATTGTTTTGCGCAAACTGAGGGAGTTTCAGGACCTCGGACACCAGGCGATTCTCATCATCGGCGATTTTACGGGAATGATCGGCGATCCGAGCGGTCGATCTGTTACGCGGCCGCACCTGACGCATCAAGAAGTGCTCACAAACGCGACGACTTATCGCGAGCAGGCGTTTAAGATTCTTGATCCCGAGCGCACGGAAACGGTCTGCAACGGTGATTGGTTTCGCGCGATGTCGTTCGAAGACGTGATCCGCTTGAATAGCCGCGTGACATTGCAGCAGCTGTTGCAACGCGAAGATTTCAAAGCGCGAATCGAAGAAAAGCACCCGATCCGCGCCCATGAAGTTCAATATCCAATTATGCAAGGATGGGATTCGGTGATGGTTAAAGCAGACGTAGAACTCGGAGGGACTGACCAACTCTTCAACATTCTCATCGGTCGCGATTTTCAACGAGAAGAAGGCATGCCGCAGCAGGTCGTTTTCCTGCTCCCGATTCTCGAAGGCTTGGATGGCTCCAAAAAAATGAGCAAAAGCCTCGGTAACTACGTCGCCATTAACGAGTCCCCCTCAGAAATGTTCGGAAAACTAATGAGCATTTCGGACGAGCTGATGGCGCGCTATTACGAATTGCTTCTGCGACGTGCAGCGCCGCGAGATATGCACCCGCTAGAGGCCAAGAAACAGCTCGCGTTTGAAATCGTTCAGGCTTACCACTCCGTGGATGCCGCCAAACGAACACTGGATGAGTGGAACACGCGCTTCAGCAAGCGCGACTTGAAGAGCGCCGACCTGCCGGTCTTTTCACTGGGTGAACAACAAGACTTCACGGCGGTCATTGTCGTGTCGGACGTGTATCGGAAAGTGTTCCAGTCAGAAAAATCGCACAGCGAAGTCTCGCGACTGATCAAACAGGGAAGCGTGGAAATTGATGGAACCAAAATTCGCGATCCCAAGGCGAAAGTCGCCCTTCACCCGGGCCAGATCCTGCGCCTCGACCGGAAACATGCCGTGCGCACTGCCTGACCCGGGTGACCCAAATTCCCTCTTAGAAACGATCTATGGCGACCCCGTTTCGTCAGGCGTGAGCCGGCTGGAGTACCGGCATAACCCGCGGGCGCTCCACATAGCTTGACCTGATCCCCTCGAAATGCGCCCGGATGCTGCGCAGCTCGGCATTCACAAAGCTGTCCACAAAATGCAGACGGCGGTCCAGCCAGGCGAAAAGTTTGTTTTTGATTTCGTAGTGGACGGCGAGCGTCACCTCGGTGCAGTGCGACCGGATCTGAGCGAAATCAACAATGCCCATCAGGCAGATGTTTCCGCCAACGGACTCGAACGCATATTGATTTGGCGAATCTCCGTCTACTGACAGCAGCACAGTGTGCGCCTCGAAACCGAAGGGTCCGCGAAAGCTGAAATCGACGGTCTTGGATGACGTCACGGTCGCCCGTGTCACCATTAAGAATTGGCGTCGATAAGATTGGATACTGGCCAGACGTGCTTTGCACTCGGCCACCGGTTGACTCATGTGTAAGGTTTTTTCTAGGAGCATAGGTCTAATTGGTTTTCGCAGCTTTTATAAGCAATGGCGATGCCAACTCCTCTTTGTAGGCGAATCGGGGTGCGAGAACCCGGTGTAGTGTTCGTTTTCGCTACAGCTTTGTAACGATTGCAACACCTTGGTGGCCAAGACTATCCGGTTTTCCCCTAGGTAGCGAAAGTCACGCTACCATTGTAGGGCGTTTCTGTGAAACGCCATCAGAAACGGCGTCTGACACAGACGCCCTACAACGAGTGGCCCGAAGTGCCCCCATCATCGAGAGAAAAATTTTCGCGCCATCTGCGCTGCCCAACTGCGGATCAGAGGCGCGATCAGGATGCGGCATCAAACCGAAAACATTCCGTTCGAGATTGCAAATCCCGGCAATGTTCTGGATCGAGCCGTTTGGATTTGCTTCAGAAACGATCTGGCCCTGGTCGTCCGCGTAGCGCAAAACCACTTGTTCATTGGCGTTCAGTTCACGCAACGTTTGCGGGTCAGCAAAAAAACAGCCCTCTCCGTGTGCCACAGGCAGGCGCAGAAGTGTTCCTTTCGGACAGCCGTGGGTGAACGGAGAGTCATCTATCTCAACGCGCGTAGTGACCATGTCACACACAAACCGCAGTGAGCGATTTCGTACCAGAGCGCCCGGCAAAAGACCGGCTTCGCACAAAACTTGAAATCCGTTGCACGTCCCGAGCACGAGCTTGCCGGCGCGCGCGTCGCTGATCACTGCCTTCATGATCGGCGAAAAACGAGCGATGGCTCCGCAGCGAAGGTAATCGCCATAGGCGAATCCGCCCGGCAACACGATGGCATCGAAGTCATCGAGCGAAGTTTCCTTGTGCCAGACGTATTCGGCTTGCAATCCATCAAGCCCATTAATTGCGGCGACACAATCCTGGTCGCAGTTGGAACCTGGAAACTGGATGACTGCAAAGTTGATCATGAGTTTAATGCGCGCGGGCGCGTTGCTCCGAGTGATAGTCGTTTACTACGAGACACGCATGGATGACTCCTGGTATCCAGCCGAGCAACGTCAAAATGATGCTTAGAAAGAAACTCGCGATGCGTCCGGTCATCAACACTGCAAGCGGTGGAAATACCACGCAGAAAAAATATCGCAGCGCTTTCATTACAACGTCTTCCTCCCAGTTTTCGTCTTCCTCTCCCTATTGTTTCCTGATTCGGTTTTCAGCAATTCATAATCTTCGATTACTGGATTTGACAGCAAATCGCGACAAAGCTGGTGGAGCCGCGATTCAAGTTCGCCGTCTTGCCCTTCGATCTCGATCTCCATGTATTTCCCGATTCGAACGCTGCGCACTTCCGGCATTCCCAAGTGGCGCATCGCGTCACGCACCGCGTTTCCCTGCGGATCCAGCACGGCGGCTTTTGGCATAACGATCACTTTGGCGTTCATCACGGCACAATATTGCGGCGATCTGCGGCGACAAGCGCAATCACTGTCATCACTTCAAAACCACAACATCAAGAATACCGTTCCGTCGAAGAACGTTCACGCCTACATCTCCTTCGTCGTGTCTAGTGAGCAAAAGATCAACGCTGGCGTCTCCCACTTTCAGATCACGAATGCTGACTTGCGGAAGAAATTGCGGCAACAATGGCTTTGAAAACACCAGCCTTCGCTCTGGAGCAAATAGCTCGAGACCGAGACATGCTTGCAGCACAAGAAATACAGCACCAGAGGCCCATGCCTGGGGAGCGCAGGCAACTGGATACAATGTAGGCGCTTCACCGGGCCGTCGCGGAAAGCCGCAAAATAGTTCCGGAAGCCGATGTAAATCGAAGAAGATGCTTGCATCCATCATACCAGCGAGCACCATGGCAGCCGATTCCTTAAGGTCGTACCTGGCAAATCCTGCGGCGATCAGTGAATTGTCGTGCGGCCAGATTGAACCATTGTGATACGACATCGGATTGTACCGGGCCTCACTGCTCGCTACCGTTCGAATTCCCCATCCCGAAAAGGATGTTTCGTCGGTCAGTGTAGTCGCAACGCGCCGCGCGTGTTCCTCCGTAGCAATCCCCCCGAAAAGACAATGACCAGCATTCGACGTTCGTACCCTACAAGGCCGCTTACTACCGTCCAACGCAATGGCGTAAGTAGAAATGTCTTCACACCAGAAGGTTTCCGCGAATCGGCGCCGCAAGCTCTCGGCCTGGTTCTTCAGCTCTTGTGCGGCTGTGAGATCCCCTAATAGCGCAGCCAGCTCACTCGCCGCGAGCTTCGCGGCGTAAACATAACTCTGCACTTCGCAAAGGGCGATCGGCGCTTCGGCAAGAACGCCGTCGCTGTGAAAAACCGAGTCCTGCGAATCTTTCCAACCCTGCTGGATGAGACCGTGTTTCGACTTACGGCTGTATTCGACGAAACCATCACCGTCTGCATCGCCATAGCGGTCGATCCACTCAAGCGCGCGCTGGACGTTCGACCAAATCGACTCCACGAAAGCGCGGTCGCCGGTCCGCTTGTAATACGCGCCTGCTAGCATCACAAAAAGCGGCGTCGCGTCGATACTCCCGTAGTAGCGCCTGAACGGCACTTCGCCCAAGATCGACATTTCATCATCGCGGAATTCATGCAGCACCTTACCGGGTTGCGCGTCTTGTTCGGGCTTCTCAGCGTCGGCTTGATTAGCGGCAAGATACGCCAGAACGCCCCGCGCGAGGGTTGGATCGAACCACAAACTCTGTAACGCCGTGATGATTCCGTCGCGCCCGAACACGGTGCTGAACCAGGGGACACCAGCGTAAGGATACGGGCCATAGCGCGTCTCCGTTCGCATCATATGAAGGTCGGCCAGCGAACGGTTCAGCCAATCGTTGAACTGTTCATTGTCAGCGAAAATCTGCGGCTCCTGGGCGCGGGTGCGTTCGAGCGCGGCGGTTGCGTCGTGCATGATCTTTTCGTAAGACTCGCTCCCCCCACGTGAATCGCCGTCCACCTCGCATGCGATGATCCATTGATGATTGGCGTTCTCTCCAGGCTCCAAGCGGACCTGGCAGTTGACGATAGACTTGGTCACACGAGATGGCTTCGGATCGAACGTAATCCGTGTCCGGCGAAACCGTTGGTCCAATCCCTCATACGCCAGCACTAATCCGTCGTCAGTGATCTCAGGTTCCAAGAGACGACCACGACGTTCCCGATGCATCCCACGCAGTTCGAAAATATCGGCAAAATCGGCATCGAATTCGATCGATAAAACAAAATCGACAGCTGCGCGTCCGTAATTATGAATACGAAGCCGCTCGTGACAGGCTTTGTCCCACAAAATCTTTGAGCGAAACACATGTATCGTCCCTCTTGGAACTACTATCTCGCTGTCGCGCCAGACGTCGGGGTTGGTAGCGTCCACAGCAAGAACGGCGTTGTCTTCTCGCACCGTCGAGCTCAGGAGCAAAGGCCGATCCTTTCCGAGCTTCAAAGTCAGCCGGGATAAAAATCGCGTGTCCTGGTAAAACAATCCGAGTTCGCCGGTCCCGAACGTGTCGACATCGCCAAATCGATCGAAAACAGCGTACATGTTTCCCTGTTTCAAAACCCGCGTGCGCACGTCCACGCGGGCTGAAGAGGAACGAATGTAAAACTCGTTCCGAACACGAATCACTTCTCCCTTGGCCATTACGCGGCCTCCGAAACTTCCTGGTTTCTCGCAGTCCGCGCCCTGATAACATTTATCCAAACGCAATGACCGCGGGCACGCCACCGCAGATTCGTCGCCGAATCTCCGCTCCCAAAGAGCGTCACTTCGTGGGCCTGTCGCACCAGTTCCT
>JBARMF010000131.1:0-6344 GCA_049802315.1 Candidatus Udaeobacter sp. | reverse complement strand
GTTCTAACCTGAACCGTAAAGAGCGAACCACGAGCTTCGTCGCTTTAGATTGAGCCGCGCCCTGTTCCGCTTCAGGGAGACGCGCTGCGGCTATAGCGGGCGGGAATTATTTTTTTCTGTGGCCGACCATTTCGGCCCGCATCGTGCGACGATCGAGCCGGGTTAGATTTTTTTCCATTGCCGGGGTGAGCAATGAGATGTGTGGAATTTCGCAGAGGTGTTCGGCGATGAACCAGATCGGTTTTTCTGTCGTCATCCAGTTCATATGATCAAATCGCGCAAGGTTCACGGGACGCGAGTAACGACGGAGCGTGCGTTCGCCGCGCAGGTTGAAATAAATGTTAAAATAACTCATCGCCAGCTCGCGCAGACTGCGGTACACCGGTTCGCGATAACGGCACCCGGTGAAATTGGATTTTGCCACCGCGCCCCAGTGCCCTCGCACTTTGAAAATCGCGATGACATGGTCGGTGTCCTGTTCCGCTTCCAAATCGAAGATCAACGGCGGAAAGCCAAGGACGCGTAGCGCGGCCGCGGCGAAAATCCCGCCTTCGAGACATGATGCGATGCGATCGTGCAGAACTTTCTTCGGCGAGCGTGCGGTGTAGCTAAGATTGTAAGGCAGGTCGTCGAGATATTTCTGTATGCCGGACGGCGTTTTCAACGCGCGCAAAGTGCGCAACTCGGATGGCTTGAAACCGAAACTGCTTCTGCCTGGCACGAGCAAACATTCCTCAATTCACAAGAAGCTCCAACTCTCGCCACGGACGCGTTTGTCGCCTCTCCCTTCACAAGGGAGAGGGGAGGGTGAGGGATTAGTTCGACGCAAGGCCATGTGAAACCAGCAAACCCCCTCGCCCTAGTCCTCTCCCCTTTGCGAAAAAGGGAGAGGCGAGAGGAAGCTAGGCAGCCGCATTGCTGATAAGATCAAGCATCGAACAAGCGCTGAAGGCGCACCTCAAACGACGTCGAGGCGGTCGTACAGTCGGCCACCGTCTTGAACCGCGAGATTGACTCGCGCTTTTAGCGCTGGTCGTGATCTTCTATTCATTCCTGCGGCGTTGCCGCAGGCTAAAGGTGAGCCTGCGCCGTTGGCGCTAAACAGACGCGTGCCGAGAGAATACGACCCAGGTCACAGCCGAATCAAGGCGCCGCCGCCCATGTGGCTGGATTGCGGACTGCTTCCACAACCTGCTTGATTGCGTCAATCACCAGGTGCGGTTCCTGGGCTTGAATGTAGTGCGAGCTCTTGGTCGCGATTTTGTGTTTGGCGTTTGGTGCAAGTGTCGCCAGCGCCTTCTGCGCTGTGTGCCACGCTTCGTTTAGTGCTCCGGGAAAATCGGCGGGCAATGGCTGCCACGGGCTGAGATCGAACGGTTGGCCTTGCGTCAGAACAAAGAGAGGCATGGGACGGAGCGGTTTCGCGCTGGCAGCTTCTTCCATCTGATTCAGGCTGGCGTTTACGTCGAGCGTCTCGATGTCTTTGTACTTTTCAAGGCCGGGTGTCGGTTTCGTAAATCCAAAATTCACATACAACTTCCACTGTTCGGGTGTGAGACCGGTCCTCACCTTTTCCGACAGCGCATCAACCAGAACCATTCCAACAACCTCGTTCGGGGGGTAGGTGCTGGCGTACAACCGGGCAAAGATGCCGCCAAAGGAATGCGCAGCGAACACGTATGGTCCGGCGACGTGCGCCGTCTGAAGCAAAGCATGAAGATCGGACACGAGGTCGCGTGCAGTGCGCGGCATCGGGACAGGCGTGCTCCTGCCTAAATGATCTGCGTCAAGAAATGTTCCCGGCCGGTCATAGGCGCAAACCCGCGTGAAGCTGGCAACCTGCGAAAAAACGGGACTCATTCCAGGCTCAAGCTCAGCGCTCCAAATGTCGGCATCATTTCTGTAACCCGACTCGAGAATCACGGTCGGGCTGCCCGAGCCACGACACTCCAGATACATCTTGCGTTCAGCGCCGATGTCGATGAGACCGGCAAAAATGTCGGAGGCGGGTTTTGATGCGCTACCCTGTGAGGTGCCTTCCGTTGTTGAAACGCGTTTGAAAGTTCCTTCGCCGTGCGCGTTGAGATTTTCTACGACGACCTGTGTGGCTTGGCCGTCAGGGCCGATCGTAAAAGTGATGCCGCTTTGGCCGACAGCATTCTCACCGATGGTGTCATAGGTGAATGTGTCGCGGTCGTAGTGTTTCATTGGGAAGCTGAGTTTCTTCGGACCTTCCACAACCGTTAATCCGCCGTCCTTTTCGACAATCGCAATGTCGCCAAAGAAATCGTTCCCGTATTTTCCAAGATAAGCGCCGTTTTTTAGTGCCGGTGCGGGCGCGGCGGGAGGTTTGGAATAATCAAAGCCGAGCACCGTCCCTGTTGTCGCTGGGTCCGAAAACCGCTGCTTATAAAGCGGGAACCAGTCCTGCGTCGGCTTCCCATACAATGCAATGTCTGAAAATATTGTCCCGAGAGCTTCCGCTATGCCCATGGGGCGCCCGTTCGTGAGCACGACAATGCCCAATTGCTCAGCGGGGATGAGATTGACGTAAGTAGCCGCACCAAGATCAAACCCACCGGAATGATTCAAGCGCAACCGACCCTCCTGGTCATAGCTGACGTTCCATCCCAGGCCGTAGAAGCTCGGCATATTTGTGAACGGATTAAATCCTGTGAGCATGTGCGGATGATGAGTTTCGGCCAGTGGTTTTTCGCCGACGATCTGCTTGTCATCGAATTTTCCATTGGCTAGCTGCAACCGGATCCATTTCGCCACATCGTTAACAGAAGAACTCACGCCGCCGGTGGGTGATTGCGCGTCTGGATTGCGTTTGAATTCTTGCTCCCACTTGCCATTCACCAGCACATGCCCGAGCGCTTTGTTCTGGCGCGCGATGAAGTCAGCGTAACGCGAACTGGTCGAAGTCATGCCGAGCGGTTTATATAGTTTTTGGGCGCATGCCTCCTCCCATTCCAGGCGGTATGGTTTAACCGCCGCGACGGCGCCTTCGGTCATGCCAAAATTCGTGTATGCGTAATGCGAACGAAAACTGCTATCGGGACGCTGATAACGCAGACGAAATAAAATTTCCGCGCGCGTAAAGCCGATATCCTCGAGCAGATCGCCAGCGTGATCGGGCAGGCCGCTCCGATGCGCGTA
Source organism: Candidatus Udaeobacter sp. (assembly GCA_049802315.1). GTDB lineage: Bacteria > Verrucomicrobiota > Verrucomicrobiia > Chthoniobacterales > UBA10450 > Udaeobacter. Next base: position 3,182 of record JBARMF010000131.1, on the reverse strand, counting down.
CATGTCGCGAACGGTAATTTGGCGCGTAACCCAGGGATCGAACATCTCGAATGTGGGATCCAGCACGCTCAATTTCGAGTCCCAGGTTATTTTTCCCTCGCCGACCAGTTCGGCAACCACTGTCGAGCCAATCGGTTTCGATACCGACGCCAGTTGGAACACCGTGTCCGCATCCACCGGTGCCTTTGTATTTACATCGCGCACGCCAAATCCTTTCGCGTACACGACTTTGTCCTGAAACACGACTGCGATCGCGAGACCGGGTACCACGTTTTGGTCAATCTGCTTTTGCGCCAGTTTCTCGACTTCCTGAACAGCGTGCGTCACTTGCCCGGAGGTGACATGAGATTGTTCCGGAGCGGCAGCGCAAAATGGTGCCGCCAGGATTAGTAACGATGCTAAAACTCGAACGATTGAACGACTCTTTTGCATATTGATGCTCAAGGAGTGACGGCTTCCTAGCCATCAAGTCAAGATTGATTGGCCTGTAGTGTGCGCTGTCCTCAGCGCATAACGCACTCTGTAGCCGTCGCCCTGTGGGCGACGCGACACGCATAAGTTAAATATAACAGCGTTGCGCTTCCCACAGGGAAGCGGCTACGGCGAGTGGCGGCAAGATTAGCCCGCAAAGGAAGCCCTCGCTCAGGACATCCACCTTTCGCCCATGGCTGCGGCGGACGCGTCGGACACTACAATGAACTCACAATCCGATCGGATGCCTGGGGTCGAAGCCGCGCGGTGGTCGGTAAGCCCCGTCCCAACGAGGCGCCCATTTACCGGTGTAGTGATCAAACGGCGTAGTGTCGAGCCGCAGCCCGGCAATGACTGCGAAGCTGTGACCTTCGCGCGCGTAGATCGTGATCCATCTTCCGGCGCCGCGCTGGCCGTAGCTGCGAAATTCTGTTGCGCTCATTGGCAAGCTGATGCGGCGCCGGCGGGAAAGACATGTTACGGTGCCGTCCCCGGCAGGGAGTAAGCGTATCCTCAGACTCGTAGAAGAAACATCACTGCCAAGCCGTAATTAGCTCGTCGATTATATCGAAGGCGGACTTACGGAGACGATTATCTCTGGCATCGGTGGCCAGATCATGATGACTCACGTGGAGCGTAATGCCCGGCTGCCAAGTCTGGCTTTCTCGCCCCAATACTGGATCCTGCGCACTATAGACGGCGACCAGTCCGTCATTTGAAGTGCCGAGTGGTGGAACTGCGCGAAAATAGAGTCCGTTAATTATAACTCCTATCGGTCCCTGGGCTAACCAGTCATTAGCTGACACTGAATAATAGTGCGCAGTTGGATAATCTGGTCCGGGTGAGTTTGTCGGATTCAGATCAGTCAAAAAGCTAGTGTAGGTTGGTGGACCGTCCATCCCGGTGGTCGCGAGATCCATGAGGATTGGCTTCGTACTGGTGGGAAAGAGGCAAATGAACGCTTGGAAGAGCCTCAGATCACCGAACGGTACGCCAGCATGCGGGCCCCCGAGGCTGATGTAATGACCGCCGCCGATTAATGGCCCGAGCCGGTAAGTCCCGTTTCCCTGTTCAATTCCCCAGCGTCCCACCAGATTGCCAAGACTATGAGCATAAACGTCAATTTGCGTGATAGTTGGATTATTCGTTAAGACCTCTTGCATTGCCTGAGCGAGAGCATCGCCAATTACGTCGATATGCACATTCGACGTGTACTGAAAACCGATCACAGAACTGTAATAAGTTTGCCCGGTCCCGGGGAGGTGAAATGCAGCCAGGTGTGCCCCAAGCGCATTCAGATCTTGCAGGTCAACGCGCAATCCGGAAACGCACAGCGCGATTCGTCCCGATAAAGGCGGTAGCGGAAGCGGCGGTTCCGTGGGCATTCTGAATTGCCCGGTTGCCCTGAGGAATGGTTCGACCGACGAGACGAAGGGACCACTCTCAAGAGTCCCGTTAGCGGTGAACAAGCGCAGCTGTACCCGACCGTGATCTGCGGGATGTTTGTCGAGCGCCTGAATCGTCGCGGCATCAAGCTGTCCTGTTAGTTGAGACTCGTCGGAGCGTATTGCCGAAAGGGCAATTCGGTTGCCGTCTTTTGCTTCTGCCATCATCATTGTAAGGGATGGCGTCGTTCCATCGTAGGTGCCGACAAACGGCAGACGAATTGCGACCGAACCCGACTCCGATAATGCATCGGGCGCCAGCGACAAGGTTACTCCATGCAGCGACAACGCATAGCCCGGATCAATTACATGTCTGGACTGTGTCGACTGAACCTCGACCGACACAGGTATCGTGCGGGTCAAAGCACCAGGCGGGATTGTTACAACGACGTCTACTGGGTCCGCTGCAAGCATACCTCCTGACGGACCGATCCGAACCGTCTCGGTAGATATGGTGTAAGCGCGAACCGAGGCTGCACCGGCTATAAGGATAACCACCGTACTAAGGCAACTGAGGATGATCCTGCCAAACAAGGACCTGACTGGCGTCGGCCTGGAACCTTTGGAGGGGCGCAGCATTGGCGGGATTACGGCACAATTAGTTATCATGATGACAAACCCTTCGGTGTAGAGCTAAAGACAGCCCAGGGCGATGTTCCCTCGGCCGTTTTGCGCCTCAAGCAGACCCAGCCTGCTCGAGCGTAAGTTTGAAACGTCCGATAGATAAACGCGCTGCACGCTTTTTTTAGCGGGGCAGTCGACGATGTCGAGCTATTTCGACAAGAGTCCCAACAGCACGTGTTGTGCACTTGATCTTTGGCTTTTGCCTGACAGCGTCGGCGGCAGATCAGAATAACGGCTACTCGCTATTGAGTTTCTGAACGCGCCTCCACAATGCGGATTCACGCGTGTAGCGAGAAAGCGCCACTACAGCCCAACGGGATGCCTTGCGTCGAAGCCACTCGGAGGGCGGTAAGCCGCGTACCAACGAGGCGCCCATTTGCCGTTGTAATGATCAAATGGCGTGGTGTCCAGGCGCAGCCCTGCAATGACCGCGAATGTGTGACCCTCGCGCGCGTAGATGGTGATCCATTTGCCGGGACCGCGTTCGCCGTAGCTGCGAAACTCCGTCGAACTCATCGGGGTGTTGATTAAACCAGCTGCGGCCAAGACGTAGGAGATCGTGCCGGAGCAATCGTAACCGTGGTCCTTAAATGATTTGTGGCCGCCGCCGTAACGATAAGGCTTCGACCGAAGTTGATTCGC
>JBARMF010000130.1:0-7886 GCA_049802315.1 Candidatus Udaeobacter sp. | reverse complement strand
GGTCCCTGGGGCATTGCAGTTGTCCCTAAGTAGCGACCGGTTAGGGGAAGGCTCACCCTCCGATCACCCGCTAACATAGTTCGGATAACGTTCGTGCAGCTCCCGCGAGAGGCGATCTGCTTCCTCTGTCTTACCCGCCTGGCGAAAGGCCACTGCGGCTTTATCCAGCGCGCGCGGAGTGATGGCGGGATCGTCGTAAAGCAGAGCGACGCCTTTGAAAGCTTTGCCGGCGTCATCGAAATTCCCACGCTCAAGCTGGACCTCACCGGCGAGCAAGCGCGCTTCGGCATTCACGCGGCCCTCAGGTTGCAGCACCATGATTTCCTCGGCGATTTTCTGCGCATCATCGGGTTTATGAGCGCTGATCTTAACGGCGCCGAGCGTCAGTAACACTTTCGCTTTACCCGCCGGATCTTTGGCAGTTTGGAGATACTTCGCGAAAGCTTCTTCTGCTTCAGGCAAATTCTTTAGCTTCGTAGCCGCGTCGCCGAGATAGAAAAGGTAATCGGGTTTAACCTTGCCTGCGTCGTCCGTTTTTCGAAGCGCGCTGAGATATTTTTCCGCGGCCTGAAAATTTTTCTCGTTGTAATACTCGATGCCGAGCCACTCCAAAACCTCCGGCGGCACAGTGGCGTTTGGACTGTCCGCCATGAGATTGTTGACTTCTTTGGTGAGCGCAGGCCGATCTCTTAAGTAAAACTGGCAAAGAATGATCCGAACAGACGCCAGATTGTAGTACAGCTCCTTGTTCAGTTGACGTGCAGTGTTCAGCGCAGTTAACGCGGTCTCATAATCCTTCGCTTCAAACGCAGTTTTTCCGATGTAGTAGTGCGCCTGCGCCGCGACCGAACTCTTGGGGAATTCCCTAAGGAGTTGCCGAAAAATGTCGACCATCCCTTTGGTATTGTCCTGTTGCCCGAGAATCAGAGCTTTCAACTGCAACGCCGCCTCGCGCTCGTGTGCCTTCGGGTATTTGGCAAGGATAATGGTTAGATCCGTGAGCGCGGCAGTGTAATTTTTGCTCTGCTCGTAAGCCAAAGCGCGCTGAGCCAAGGCGGCCGGAATTTGCGGAGTATCGGGAAACGTCTGCAAGTAATACGTAAAAGCTTCGATGACGCCCGGAGTGTCTTTCGTCTGGATGTGGCACAATCCAAGTTTGTACGCCGCCTCCGCGCGCAACCGTGGAGAAAGCTCAGAAGCGCGCAACTCGCCGTACAACGACGCTGCATCGGTGTAGTTCTGACGTTTGTAAAGCGCCTCGGCTTTTAACAACTTGGCCTGATCGGCGCGCTCGTTTGTAGGGTTTGTGGCGAGGAATTGGTCTACCGCCGCGGAGAGCGCCGACGGATCTGAATTGTAGACGTTGATCAGTTGCTGATAAGCGGCGTCCTTTGCTTCCTCGCGATCCGGATACTTTGTGGTGATCTGGTGATAGAGCGCGCCGGCTTCCTTTGGATGACCAAGTTGACGTTCACTGTTTGCAGCCAGCAATAACACTTCTGCCTGGGCAGCCTCGGGAAGTTTGTCCAATTCCTTTTTATAATCGGCCAGCAACTGCGTGTATTGACCAGTCTGGAATTGCAATCGGCGAAGACCGACTTGCGCGATCGCACGAAACTTTCCCGCTTCAGGCAGAGTCCGCCCCTTTTGAAACAATGCGGCGGCTCGATCCGCCATCGTCTTGTCCATGTTGCCTTTGCCGGATTGGACAAGTTCTAGCGCGATCAAGCCTCCACGCACTGCACACTCTGCTTTCAATGCCGGTTTCGATGCCTCGTTAGCCAGCGCTTCGTACTGCTTCAGTGCATCGAGCTTTTTTCCCCGTGCGTCGAAGATGGATGCTGCCGTCACTCGTGCATCTTCGCGATATGGATTTGGATTCCCAACCTCGGCGACCTGCGCGTAGATATCGGCGGCTTCATCTTTCTTGCCGACAGCTTCAAGGCAGCGCGCTTCGAAATAGCGGGCAGACAGCGCCACCGCCGATTCCTTCGATCTGGCCGCGGAACGATGAAAAAGCGGGAGCGCCGTTGCGTAGTCTTTATCTGTGAACGCCATCTCCGCGAGCGCAAATGCCGCTGGCCCGGCGAATTCGCTGTCGGCGTACTCTGTGAGCACTTTTTGCAGATTTGTACGGGCATTCGGGTCGCGATGGAGGTTTCGATAACATTCGCCGAGAGAGAAATAAGCATTCGCCCGGCCAGAGCGTCCCGGGTAATCGTCGAGATACTTTTGATATTCCGGGAGCGCCAGGTCGTACAATTTGCGAGCGAACAAGCCATTGGCGTAGTCGAGTTGACGCTGATCCGCTCCTTCAGTTTCGCCCGGCGATGGTTCCGACACATCGTCTTTCAAAGAGCGGAGAACTTTGTCGATTGATTCGTCTGCCGGTATCGCGCGCCGAATAGGCGGTTCATCTACCGGACGGGCCCGGCGCACTTCCGGCTCCGATTGAGCGATGGCGATGCTCGCGGTGCAAAGCAGCATCGCCAGTCCGAAAAGACAAGTTGTGATCCGATGGTAGGGACGCCGCGCTGCGGCGTCCGGACGGCGCAGCGCGCCGTCCCTACCGCGCGTGTTGTTCATCTTGCCGTGGCGAAAGCTACGTTGGTTATCCCTGCTTCGGTGCAGATATTCAACACCTCGACGATGTTCTTGTAGGCGCCGGCTTCGTCGCCGCGAATCACTACCGCTTGTTCGGGATTCAATTGCACCATGCCTTTGAGTAATTCCTGGAGCTCCGGATTGGTCAGAGTGCGGCGGTTTACAACCACGTTGCCATCCGCCTTAACGTTGACGATCACATCCCCGATCGGCGCTGACTTCTCTTTCGCCGCCGAAGCCTTCGGCACTTTCACGTCGAGCTCGTTTTCGGTGCGCGCTGCATTCCACGTGAGCAGGAAAAAAATCAGAAGAAGCAGCAATACATCGACCAGCGGCGCAAGCTGAATGCCGGGATGATGCAAAGGCGCGCGACCGCGGAGGTTCATGATAGCAGCCGAGTTTTACAGCTCGTCTTCAATTAAAACAGGCGCTCGTTCCGCGCGTCTGCCGTATTGCAATGAAAGCAATGCCAGAACGTGCGTGGAAGCAGCCTCGAGCTCTGAGATCAAATTTTGCGACCTGCCGCGGAAGAAGGCGTAAAAAATCATGGCCGGAATACCGATCGCCAGACCCGCAGCGGTGTTGACGAGCGCTTCACTAATTCCGCGCGAGAGCGCCGCGTAGCGCGCCGACCCGACATCAGCACCTAACGCACCAAAAGAGCGAATGATTCCAAAAACCGTGCCTAGCAAACCCAGCAGTGGCGCAATCATCCCGATGTCTGCCAGGTAAATCACGCGGTTGTTCAAACTGGCAGCCACGCGTGTTCCTTCTGTCTCGGCGATTTCGCGGACCTGCTGCAAATCCGCATGTGGATTCTTGGTTGTGAAATCGAGCATTTTTTGCACGACGCGCGCGATCGCTTCTCCATGCCGGTTGGACACGGCCAGCAGCCCGAGATAATCGCGTTTACGCAGGAGCGCATCGGCAGTCGCCATGTAACCGCTCGAAACGACTGCTCCGCGCCGGATTGTCAGGAAGTAAACCACCACAAGCGCGACGAAAAAGATCGACAATAAAAACATCGGGATCATCACCGGACCCGCGTTGACAAGCGTCTCCAGAACCGTCTGCGAGTGTTGCGGCACCAGCGGCGGCGTGGGTTCCTGCGCGAGCAGAGGCGACGCGCTCCCCAGCGCCGCAAAGAGGACAGCCCAAATCTTCATGCCAGAAATTTTGTAATGATATGCGGAGCGAAACATCGATGCAAATTGGTCTCAGGGCCAATGTTGAGGATTAGAGGTACATTTTCAGCAAATTGTTCATACATTCGGTTTGTTAGTTGGCTCTCCCGGGGCGGTGAGAGTTGACTTCGCTGCGAACTTGTCACTGGCGATGGACGAGAAAAATGTGTGCGGGTTGAATTTCGGGATCCAGTTCAACGTAATTTTGCCGACCACGCCAGGTGTAACGCCTATCGTTCAACAAATCATGTACCTGGTACTCGTCGGTTGCCATCTGCCCAAATTCCTCAATCGGCACATGCACAAATGAATTTTGCCGGCGAAACGGGTCAAGATTCACCGCCACGAGAATGATGTTGTCCCGCGCGGGGGTCATTTTGCCGTAGAACAAAATTGCGTCGTTATCGGCGGGATAGAAACGCAGGTTCGTGAACATCTGAAGCGCGCGATTCTGCTTCCGGATTTGGTTTATGCGCGCGATCCAATCCTTGATGTTTCCCGGCGCATTCCAATCGCGCTCCTTGAATTGGTACTTCTCGGAATCGAGATATTCCTCGCGGGCCGCCAACGCCTCGTTCTCGCACAGTTCGTATCCGCTGTAGATTCCGTAAAGCGGCGAAAGCGTCGCTGCCAAAAGCACCCGAATCATGAACGCGGGGCGGCCGCCTTCTTGAAGGACAAACGGGAGAATGTCAGGCGTGTTCGGCCAGAGATTAGGCCGGAAATATTCGCTCATCTCAGTCTGCGTAAGCTCGGTGAAATAATCGATCAGCTCCTGCTTCGAATTTCGCCACGTGAAATAGGTGTAGCTCTGGTTAAACCCGGCTCTGGCAAGCGTTTTCATCATCTTTGGCTGGGTGAACGCTTCGGCGAGAAAAATGGCGTCGGGAAATTTTTCGCGAACGCCTTCGATCAAATACTCCCAGAAAGCGACCGGCTTCGTGTGCGGATTGTCCACGCGAAAGATCCGCACACCGCGCTCGGCCCAAAAGAGCACGATGCTCTTCATCTCAGCCCAGAGCTCGCGCCAGTTTTCGCATCGAAAGTTTATGGGATAAATGTCTTCGTATTTTTTTGGCGGGTTCTCCGCGAATTTGATCGTGCCGTCGGGCCGTTTGTAGAACCACTCGGGATGTTCCTTGACATACGGATGATCAGGCGAGCAATTGATCGCGAAATCCAAGGCGATTTCCATTCCGCGTTTGCGCACTTCCTTTTGCAGCCAATCAAAATCCTCGAGAGTGCCTAACGAAGGTTCTACCGCCTTGTGTCCGCCGGCTTGGCCGCCGATCGCCCATGGCACTCCCGGATCACCTGGCTCGCAAGTGACCGCGTTATTCCGACCCTTGCGACTGGTCTCACCGATCGGATGAATCGGCGGAAAATAAAGGACGTCGAACCCCATTGCTTTTGCGTCGTCCACGCGCGGCAAGCAATCCCGAAAGGTAGATCCGCGATCCCCGTGGCCCTCTGCCGAGCGCGGGAAAAATTCATACCATGCGGCGAACAAGGCCGCCGGTCGATCGACCACGACATGCGGAACTGGCTCGTATTGCGTGGCATCCGCACGATCCGGGTAGGTCGCCACAAGTACTTCCAACTCACCCGACTTCGAAGCCGCGTACACTTCTGAAATCGCGCCGGTGCCGATTTGCTCGGCAAATTCACGGAGACGGACGGAGTCCGCCCGGTCACGCGCACGACTCGCAGCCCCTTTCACAATTGCTGCGCCTTCTAACGCTTCGCTGCGCAGATCGGAGATCCCCCCGTCAAATTTCTTTGCGAATTCTTGCTGCCAGCTGCGAAACGTGTCGGTCCAGGCTTCGACTGTGTATTCGTGAATGGCCTGATCGTAGAGGGTGCACACGCCGCGCCAGCGATCGTTATCAACAAAAATCATCGGCGTTTCCCGCCACGCCCGCTTGCCAACAACACGCCACTTCAAAACTGCCGCAACAACGTCGTGGCCATCCTTGAAAATGTCGGCTTCGACGACGAGATCTTCACCCACGATGCGCTTGATTGGGGAACGGCCGCAATCAATTAACGGCTGCACGTTGTCGATCACAACCGATGGAAACCTGCGGGCCATGCGAAACCAATCAACTGAGATTTATATCGAGTGAAAGAAGAAACAAGGAGCGACGGCTTGGGCAGCCGTCGGAATATGACGGCTGGGAAGCCGTCACTCCTTGATTCCTGAAGCGGCTTACAAACCCGCCGGGCACACAGGCTGCAAGCCCATGTTCCCTCCGGTTACGCTTGAAAGTAAAACGCGCACTCGTATAGCCCTGAGTTGCGATTCACTTCGCGGCGAACGCGTGCCCCTAACACGGCTTCGAACATGTCCTGCTCGAACCGGCTGACGATCGGGTATTGCTCCAGAACGTTGAGAACGGGAGAATGACACTCAAGAATTTGGGGACCGCCGTCTTTCTCGTTGTTCAGGAACTCAGCCATATAACCTTCAGCATCGCGCACGTTCGCAAGCCACTTCGCGCGTTCCGCGACCGTCTCTCCCTTCGCCTTGGCTTTCAGCGTCGCCGTCTTCTTTTTGAAAACACTATAAAGTAACTTCTCGGGAGCGTTCGGTCCGTAGATATCTTCGGCTGCTTTCAACAAGTCGAGCGTGAACTGGTGGCTATCAGCATGAAAAAGGTCGTGCGTGCGGTGCGTAAGGCGATAGACCATCTCCGGTCTCCCCATTTTTTGCGGCCGACGCCAGGTATCCAGATACCCGTCGCGATGCAGCGTGATGCAATGCTGTTTGATGCCCATATAGCTCATGCCCATTTTATCCACGAGCTCATTGACAGACATGCCCTTTGTGCGCTTGAGGGAGTTAATAATGTCAAGCCGTTGGGTGCGGCCAATTTCCGAAATTAAACGTTGATTCATATAGCTGAAATGGTTGGAGAGGAACGAAAGTGCGGGACTTTACACGCCGCGATCTTTAATACGCAAGTGTAAAGTTTACACAACAGCCAGCGTGAAAGAAACGTCCTGTGACGACCCGGCGCACAGGGCAGCTACAGAAAAGCGAGATGCTTTGTCAGGAACTCAGAGATTGCTCGGAATGGCACCCACTTACGAGTACAGATACTCGTCGTGGTACTCGCGCTGCGGCGCGAACTGCAGGTTCTCGTTCCCGGTCTCGGGGTACTCGAATATTTTGCCTTCGTAATTCCGGATCACGATTTTTTCGTTGTCGTGATACAGAATGTAACCGGGATTGATTGGCACTTTGCCGCCGTGTCCCCTCATCGCCAGAATTCATGCTTGACTCAAAAATTTACGGCTCACTAACATCCAGCATGAACTCACCCTACAGATCATTGCTACTGGCCAGGACCTTCGTACTCGCTGCTTCATTTACCGTGTTCAACCATTCGGGCTTAGGACAAGTGACTTCCGGAAGCGGTACGGCTGGAAAAATACCGGTTTGGACAGGCCCACACAGTCAGGCCAATTCGGTGATTACCCAATCGGGTAGCAACATCGGCATCGGCACTGCTGCTCCCACGGCGTTGCTGTCTGTGAACAGTGCCACGGCATCGCCAGCGATCCTCGCCAGAGATACTGTTAACGGAACGGCCGTTTGGGGAATAGGAAACACTGGACTTGGCGTACGCGGCGATAGCACTAATTCCGTCGGTGTCGTAGGTCTTAGCACCAATTCTATCGGTGTCGCGGGCAGCGGGCCGATTTTTGGAGTGTTGGGAGCGAGCGCCGCAGACAGCGCCTACGGCGGCTACTTCACCAATAGCGTTGGGCGTGCCGGCTACTTCAAATCATCGAACAGTGGTAGATTCTCACTCTTCGTTGATACCCAGGACGGACCAGCCCAGGGTACCGCCGGCCTCGATGTCAATGGTTCGATCAGGGGAGAAGGCAACCTTTACATCGCCGGTTCCAAAGCTGGTTACGTGGTTGATGAGATGCAGAATGCCGACAGCGTGAATCTAGAACTGGGTGATGTAGTCGTCATTGCCGGGGACAGTAGCGCTCCAGTCCTGGGTAAGATCCCGGTCCCACGGATCAAGCTGGCCGCCAATGCCAACGACACAGCGGTCGTGGGCGTGGTGGACCAGATAATGT
>JBARMF010000129.1:0-2284 GCA_049802315.1 Candidatus Udaeobacter sp. | reverse complement strand
GGACTTCGTCCGCTACGTTGCAGCTTCGCTTCGCTCAGAATGACAAAGTGTCGTTTTTTTTCGGTGTATTGCTAATCCGCAGTCATCCAGCGTTATCAGGTTCGTGACAATTCGTGCGATTCGTGTCTTAAATCTCGGCATGTCTCAAACGAACGATGACGCTCCGGCGATCGGGATTATCGGTGGTAGCGGTCTCTACCAGATGGAGGAGTTGCACAATACGGCTGAACACAAAATTGACACACCGTTTGGACCGCCATCGGACCTGCTCGTCGGTGGAAAACTGGGCGAACGTCAGGTTTACTTTTTGCCCCGACATGGCCGCGGCCATCGGATTCTGCCGCACGAAATAAATCACCGCGCCAACATTTACGCACTTCGCTCGTTGAACGTCCGCTGGATCATTTCGGTCGCGGCGGTCGGCAGTCTGCAAGAAAAATACGCGCCGCGAGATGTGGTCTTACCCTCACAGTTTTTCGATCGCACCAGTCAACGGGCGGCGCATACATTTTTCGGCGAAGGCATTGCAGCGCACGTTGGATTCGCCGAACCGATCAGCGCGAACCTGCGCAACCTTGTGGCTGAATCGGTTAGGTCACTAGGATACACCGTGCATAACGGCGGCACTTACGTGAACATGGACGGCCCGGCATTCTCGACACGTGCGGAATCTGAATTCAATCACCGCAACGGGTTCGACGTGATCGCCATGACCAATCTTCCAGAGGCAAAGCTGGCTCGCGAGGCGGAGATCGCACTCGCGACCATGGCCATGATCACTGACTACGATTCCTGGAAAATCGAAGAGGAACCGGTCTCAGCTGAGATCGTTCTCAGTCACCTGCTCGCAAATGCAGAGACCGCGCGCAGAGTGATCGCGGACGTCATCCCGCGACTTCCTAACGAGGCGAACTGGCCGGAACATTCCGCGTTGGATACAGCGTTGGTGACGGACCGGAAGTTGTGGCCGCAGGCGACGGTGGAAAAGTTACGACCAATTTTGGGGCGCTTCGTCGCTGAATAAGTTTCGTCTGGCTTGCGCCATGGTAGGGCGCGTCACAGCCTGCCCTGAGCGAAGTCGAATGGGTGCGCGCCTGCATCGCGATCGGCGCGCAGAGGACTGCGCGCCCTACCTGCGCTCTCACGTGCAATTGAATTTCGAGCCGATGCGATTGAGAATCACAAAATGAAAACGCGTTGCTTCGATCACATCGATTTGCGGGTGACAAACATGGAAGCGGCGGGAAAGTTCTACGGCAAGGTTCTGCCGCAGCTAGGGTTTGTTCACGAAAGTCCGGGCGACGATTATTACACGTTCTATGCTGGCGGTGGCGAACGGCCGTTGGAATTTTTCTGTTTAAGCGAGGACAAGAACCATCGTCCCAACGGCACGCGAATCGCGTTTTGGGCGGACACGCGCGAAGAAGTGGATCAGATTTCGAAACTCGTGCGCGACGCTGGCGGAAAAAACCTTGAGGGGCCAGAAGTTTGCGAGGACTACAGTCCGGGTTACTACGCCTTTTTTTTCGAAGATCCCGATGGCAACAAACTAGAAATTTGCTGCCGCGAGAAACCGGTGTTTGCGGATTAAGCTGTAGAGGCAGCAGTGGCGGCTGCCACCATGGCGATTTTGCAGACGACACGTCTGCCGCTACACTTGGGAAGTGGCCGATTTAAGAACGAAGAACCCGGCACATCACGAACCTGCCATTTTGCAGGGGGCACGCCGTGTTCGCTATCTCAAGCTGATCGCGCTTTTCAAAATCGGCAAAGGCACGCTGCTGTTGGTGGCCGGTGCTTCACTGCTTTTTCTGAACACGCGGGGTCGCTGGATGGATGCGTTGTCGAACTGGACGGCGGATGAAATCCTGCTCGAGCACAGCCGCACCGTCGTCTGGCTGCTTCACAAACTCCAATCCATCCTCGCAGACGGTGCAGTGCGGGCGACGGGTTTTCTGGCGTTATTTTATGCTGCAGTTCTTTTCACCGAAGGAATCGGCGTTTACATGCAGCAGCGCTGGGCAGAGTTGCTCATGATTTTCGCGACCGCGAGTCTAATTCCAATTGAGCTCCGGCATCTGTTGCATCGGCCGGGTCTGGTGGGCGCGCTCATATTGCTGGCGAATTGTTTCATTGTCTGGTTCTTATATCGGGTGCTCAAACCCGAGAAACTCGACCCCAAAATCGCGCCTCAGCGCGAACTGGTCGAGACCGTTTAGGTGCATTCAAGGAGCGACGGCTTCCCAGCCGTCGTGCTTAAAATGGACGGCTGCCCAAGCCGTCC
>JBARMF010000128.1:0-9614 GCA_049802315.1 Candidatus Udaeobacter sp. | reverse complement strand
TGAGCAGTTTGATCGACGACTGGCTTCTTGACCTTTGGAGCTGCCGCCACTACCGGAGCAGCCGTCGCAGCAGCCGTTCCAGGGGCAGCGCTACTACCAGGTTGCGGTTTATCGGTAACGGCAGGCTGCTTTTTGCACATCGAAAGATTGAGTGCCAGCAGTAATGGAAGGATTGCGAATCGGATCATCATAAAAGTGTTAAGGGATTAAGAGCGGTGGCGCAAAACACAAGTGGATTTTATACGTGATATTGGAAACATGCGAATGGTTGACAGAATTCAGATCTACTCGGTCGAGTTCAAAGAAACATTTTGATGCACTTCCGGTTTTGCCATGAGATGGGGGTACCGGGTCTGGCCACGCAGATCGTTGCTCTCGCGTTTGTCGCCTTATTAGAGGCGTGCGGCACGGTGATAACTTCCGGTGTCAGAAACACAAGTAAAACGTTTTCAACTGTCGTCGTGGATGCGGGACACGACAGTTAGGTTAGTGGTGCGTTTCGCGTCGGCGCCAACTGGCTCGCATCGGGGTCCAGCGCCACGATCAAAATTGCTTTCCGCGTTTTTCGGGACCGATAGCGGCGAGAAAAATTAGAACCACGAAGATCACCAGCGCGAAGAGGCCGAGCGCCTTTGCATAATCGGGATGTCCGCTGGCGTCGTGGAAATGATAGGCCAACCGGGCCTCCACAACAGCGGTGTTCGCTGCGAACAGATTTCCGAGTTGATAGGCAAATCCTGGAAACGTTCCTCGGACAGCATCGGGCGATAACTCATTCAAATGCACCGGCATAATTCCCCATGCGCCTTGCACCATGAATTGCATGGCGAATCCACCGGCCACCAGAAGCGCGTATCCTGGCGAAAACACCCATACAGGAATCAGCATGATTCCAAGCACACAGCACAGAGCAATGGACCGGCGACGTCCCCATTTTTGCGAGAGATGGCCGACCATTGTTCCACCGCAGATTGCCCCAATGGCGTAAATGATTCCGGTCATCGCCTTCTGTGTCACACCGTAATGGCGCTGTTCGCCGAGAAATGTTTGATACATGTCCTGCGTGCCGTGAGACATTGCGTTAAACGCCGTCATCAACACAACCACGTAAAGAAAGAGCGCCCAGTGGCGTTTGAGCACAACAAAAGCCTGCCTCCAAAAATCGCCCATCGCGTGCTGTTGGCGTAACCAGACCGGCGATTCAGGAACGCGCGCACGAATGTAAAGCACAAGAAACGCGGGAAGCGCGCCTGCGACAAAGAGGCCACGCCAGCCGAAGAGCGGAAACACGATCCAATAAACGACGGCCGCCAGGAGATAACCAAAAGCATAGCCTTGCTGCAGAACTCCTGAGAACAGTCCCCGCGCTTGAGTTGGCAATGTTTCCATGGCCAGCGACGCGCCCAATCCCCATTCGCCGCCCATGCCGATCCCGTAAAGAGCGCGAAAAATCAGCAGCACAGTGTAATTCGGTGAAAACGCTGTGAGCAATTCCATGACCGAATAAAAAATGATATCGGCCATCAAGGGGATTCTCCGTCCAAAGCGGTCGCCGAGCAGACCGAAGATGAATGCGCCGACGGGGCGCATCGCCAGCGTGATGGTAATCGCGTAAGTGAGATCGGCGAGGCTGGTGCCGAAATCGTGCGCCATCGGCACAAGCACGAACGTCAGCAGAAAAAAATCGAACGCGTCGAGCGCCCAACCTAGAAAACAGGCTAGAAACGTGTTGCGTTGATCACGGTTAAGAAGCTTGAAAAGCCTGATCGCCTCCACAGCGTGTTTCAACTATTCGCGTGGCTGCTATATCGCAAGCTTGAAACGCAGGAAGCAGCGATCGGGAACGAAAGACAGCCGGTGTTAGCAGAAATCGCAGGCGGCGGCAACAACCCCTTACAACTTCGCTTCGTCGCTCGCGCTAGCCTTGTTGGCTTCCACCATGTCTTGAAACGGCCGGTAGAAGTTGGAGTAAAACGGGTAAGGTCGATCAGGATGTTCAGGACGGTAGCGCCAGTATTTATACATCCAAAGCCAGGGTGCCGGATTTTTGCGCACGTAAGGCTCAAATGAATTCCAGCAAGCCTGCGCGATTTGCTGAGACGTCATTCCAGCGGTGTTTGCGATCTTTGGGTGAAACACCAGCCTGTAACATCCGCCCGGCAGTGGTTCGGTGTGCGCAGGTACGATGGGAACCCCCGTTCGCTCGTGTAGCCACGCATGCGCCGAGGTGACGCTTGTCTCTAATCCAAAACAATCGATTGCCACTGCCCCTTGACTCGGCGGGACCGTGAGATCGACCAGCATCGCCGTGCGGCCCTTTCGCCGAAGCACCTTGTAAAGTCGCATGATGCCGCGCTCGCGCGGGACTAACTCGTGACCGGATTGCTCGCGCAATCTTTTGAAAATCGGATCGAGTGACGAATTCTTAAATTCCTGCGAGATGATTGTCCCTTTCAGATCGAGAAAACCACAGGCAAGACTGAGCCACTCAAAGTTGCTGTAGTGATAACAAGCAATCATCAAGCTGCGCTCGGGCCCTGTGTCACGCGCAGTTTCCTCGAAATTTTCCAAATCAATGTACTGAGAAAAATTTTCTTGCGTTAGACGTGGACTCCATAGCAGATCGACCATGCTCCGCCCAAAATGCTGGAATGACTCACGTGCAATTGTTCGTCGCTCCCTGGGCGAGAACCGATCGCCAAATGCGACCTCTAGATTGCTCAGCGCTACCTGGTAGCGACGCCGATCAACAAAGCTCAGCAGGGCTCCTGCTGCTTGCGCGATGCGATAACACACCCGTCGCGAACACAACGGGACCAGTTTTGTGGCAAGAACAAGCCCCAGCCACTCCAGCCGATATCGAATTCGCTTCCAGCGCGACCGCATTGCGGAGTCTCAACGACGAAATTCGAATGTCTAACGCTTCCCCCCTAATGATGAGTAGGCTGGTTCGCCTACCAGCCCTGCCCTGGGTTACTTACCGGAGGCAAACTTTTTCGAAACTCCTTCTGCTGGCGGTCGGCTTCTTTCTGCTGGTCTGCATCGCGTGCTTGTTGTTCAGGGCTGGGGGCTGGACCGGCACACCCTAGCAACGCGATAAGTAGCACCGAAATCAGAATTGACTTGAGAAGCAGTTTTTTCATACGGGAGATGGAACAGAACGATAATCAGGGGGATCAACGCGGCAACCTCCGACACGATATTCCACCAGTCGCCGAATCCGGATTATTCAACCTTCGTGACGTCGTATTCGTCTACCGCCTCCTCACGATACTTGTGCTCGAGCGCTTTCAGGTGTTCGAGGATCTCATTCAACGCGAGCTCGTTCTTTAAATTGACCTGATAATCGATTTCTGCGCGCAGCCGATCTTTGTGCGACTGCCGGTTCTGCGACATCAGAATAATTGGCGCCTGCAGGATGGAGAGGACGTTAATCGCAGTGCTCATCAACAAGAACGGATATGGATCGAAGCTGATTTTGCCAAGCCAGGCCAACCACATGTTGACCCATACCCAAACGTTAACGAGAAACACCGCGGCAAGAATGAATTTCCAACTGCCGCCAAATTCAGCGATGAGATCCGCTGCGCGATCGGCAAGCGTAAGCTGCGCTGCTTCCTCGACATTGACGTTGCGGGTCGCAGTGTGTCGCAAAAGTTCATCTGTGTGGCGTAATCGGTTGGTAAGCGCTGTAAGCATCTCAAGTGCGACATTTGGGTTGCTGCTAACAAAGGAAAGGAAATGCTCACGCGAAAGCACAGCCAGCCGCGCGTCCTCCGAAACCTGCGCGTCGGCTGAGCGCGGCTTACCGTCCAGTAAGGCCATTTCCCCAAAGAAATCGCCACGGCGCAGTTCGGTAAGCGTTACCTCATGTCCATCCTTCGTTCGCACGCAAATGCGGATCTTTCCTTGCTCGATTATATACATCGCGTCGCCTTCGTCACCCGTGCGAAATAGAACCGCGCCTGCCTTGCAATCGAGGCTCTCGAGCAGCTCGCACAATTCACGGGCCGCCGCGGTATCGAGCGACTCAAACAATGGCACCTGGCGTAGCGTCTCGACGTTCATTTACTGGAGAGCGATGGAACGGTGGTCACAATAACCGCAACGCGCCACTGCGAGAAGCGACAAATCACTGACGAAACGACGATCCTGGACCAACGGAAATTGACTTGGACAGGTTCGCTTCTAATTTCATAAACGCCTTCGCTGCGCGTTGCGACCCGTGAAAAACGTCCTCTTCGTCTGCACAGGTAACATTTGTCGGAGCCCAATAGCGGAAGGGCTTTTCCGCCGGTTGACTGGCAACCGGAAGGATATCGAAGTCGCGTCAGCTGGCGTGCACGCGGTTCGCGGCCAGCCGCCAAGCCTTTACGCCGTAGAAGTCTGCGCAGCCGAAGGCACAGATATCAGCGGTTTGCGCAGCCAGCCGCTGACTGGAGCGCTTGTTGATCAAGCCACGCACATTTTCGCCATGACCGGGGCACACCTCGAAACGATCCAAATGTTGTTTCCACAAAGTGCGGAAAAAACGTTCTTACTTCGTGAATTCGAGGAACCTGGCACAACGGTGTGGCGCGATCTGCCCGACCCAATCGGTCTTGGCCGCGAAGTGTACGAGGATTGCGCGCGCACCATCAAAAACGCTCTGCCGAGTGTCCTCGCATTTGTAGAACAAGGCGCGCTGGTCAGGCCTGGTGCATCGCACTCGTCCGAGATATCTTCTTATTCCATGGACCATCTTTCTAGCCAAGCTGACCCCGGATCCATCGCTTCGACATCGGCTCCCTGTTATGGCGAGGCGTTGCGCAAAGTGGATCCCGAAATCTTTAATGCGATTGCTGCGGAAGAAAAACGTCAACGTGAGAACATCGAACTGATCGCCTCAGAAAATTTCACCAGCCGCGCGGTGATGGAAGCTCAGGGCAGCGTGATGACCAACAAATACGCGGAAGGTTATCCGCGGAAACGTTGGTATGGCGGCTGCGAGAACGTCGATACCGCCGAGCAATTGGCAATCGATCGCGCGAAGCGGCTTTTCGGCTGCGAACACGTCAACGTGCAACCGCATAGTGGTGCACAGGCAAACATGGCCGTTTACTTCTCGATGCTGAAACCCGGCGACAAGATTCTGGCGATGAATCTGGCACACGGCGGTCATCTCACACACGGTCATCCAGCAAATTTCTCCGGAAAATTCTACGTGGTGTCGCAGTACGGCGTGAGCGAGAAGACCGAGCAAATCGATTACGACGCGCTGCAGAAGCAAGCTGAGGAAGTCCGTCCGGTGATGATCACCGCCGGCGCTTCCGCCTACCCGCGCATCATTGATTTCCCCCGGCTTCGACAAATCGCCGATTCAGTCGGAGCGATTCTTTTTGTCGACATGGCGCATATCGCCGGTCTGGTTGCAGGCGGCCAGCATCCAACTCCGATTCCGCACGCGCACTTCGTAACCACCACAACGCACAAAAGTTTACGCGGTCCACGTGGCGGCATCGTGATGTGCGAAGAAAAATTCGCGAAGCAAATCGACGCCACCGTTTTTCCCGGCGTGCAAGGCGGCCCGCTTATGCACGTCATCGCCGCGAAAGCGGTCTGTTTTCACGAAGCGCTGCAACCGCAATTTCGCGAATACCAGCGACAGGTAGTGATTAATGCGAAAGCCCTCGCCGCTGGTTTGGCGAAACACGGTTATCGTATCGTCTCCGGCGGAACCGATAATCATCTGATGCTTGTCGATCTTCGCCCGAAAGATCTCAACGGCAAAGAAGCACAGGAAGTTCTCGATCGCGCCGGCATTACCGTGAACAAAAACGCCATCCCATTCGATACCAGCTCGCCTTTCAAGCCGGGCGGCATCCGCGTCGGCACGCCCGCAGTGACCACACGTGGAATGAAAGAAGAAGAGATGCTCGATATTGCCGACCTTGCTGCCGAAGCGCTCGACAAGCGTACCGACGACGGCGCGATCGAAAACGTGCGCAAAAAAGTTATCGATCTAACGAGCAGATTTCCGTTGCCAATCTAGGTGCGGCGGTACGCAGCAAATGCTGCGATCGATTTTCAGTACTTACAGAGGCCGCGATATTAATTCGTATTATTCAATCTGCGAAAATCTGCGTAATCTGCGGATGGAATGAATCGCACGGCGGATCAACCCGAACCAAACCCGCTGCGCGAGGGATTGGCCGCGCGGCCCGTTCCACAGCCTTGCAGCATCGTGATCTTCGGCGCTACAGGTGATCTCACACATCGCAAACTTGTCCCGGCGCTATATAACCTGGCAGCCGACGGCGAGCTGCCACCTGGCGTAGTCATCGTAGGATTCGCTCGACGCGACAAAAGTGACGACGACTTCCGGCACGACATTGAAGAATCAACGCGGAAATTTTCGCGTCAACCTGTGCGCGACGAAATCTGGAACGCGTTTGCGCAATCTATCTTTTATCACCGGAGCGAGTTTGGTGATGAAGCTGGTTACAAGCAGCTGGCCAAACGTCTTGAAGAACTCGATAAGAGCCATGGCACGCGCGGCAACCGTCTCTTTTATCTGGCGGCGAGTCCTGACCAGTTCGAACCGATTCTCAAGAATCTGAAAGCCGCAGGGCTGAACCAGACCTGCAAAGGAAGCTGGGCACGCATCATAATCGAAAAACCGTTCGGCACTGATCTCGCCTCAGCGCGCGAGCTCAATCGCATCGTGCGCAATTCCTTCACAGAAGAGCAGACTTACCGCATTGACCATTTCCTCGGAAAGGAAACCGCGCAGAACATCCTCGTCCTCCGATTTGCCAACGCGATTTTCTCACCGCTGTGGAATACGCACTACATCGATAATGTGCAGATTACAGCAGCGGAAACACTCGGCGTCGGGACTCGGGCCGGTTATTACGAAGATGCAGGCGCTTTGCGCGACATGGTGCAAAATCACCTGATTCAGCTCCTATGTCTTGTGGCGATGGAACCGCCTACTGACCTCGGCGCCGACAGTATTCGCGACGAGAAAGTCAAAGTCGTGCGCTCGCTGCATCGCTGGTCGCGCAGCGAAATCGCTGCCAATGTTGTGCGTGGCCAATACACGAAAGGCGCTATTCATGGCGAGCCGATCCTCGGTTATCGCCAGGAACAAAACGTAAATCCCGATTCGCAGACGGAGACGTTTGTCGCGTTGCGTTTGTTCATCGACAACTGGCGCTGGGCCGACGTGCCGGTGTACATGCGAGTGGGCAAACGGCTCCCGAAATCGGCGACTGAAATTTCCATTCATTTCAAAAAAGCGCCTGCCGTGCTGTTCAATAAAGATCTGCGGGACCTCAACGTGCTTGTCATTCGCATTCAACCCGATGAAGGAATTTCATTGCGGATTCATGCCAAGGTACCCGGCACAAGTTTTCGAATCGAACCAGTTAAAATGGATTTCCATTACGGAACATCCTTCGGCAAACCCAGTCCGGAAGCGTACGAACGACTTCTGCTCGACGCGATGAGCGGCGATGCCACGCTGTTTGCGCGCAGCGACGAGGTCGAACAAGCCTGGGCTTTCATCGATCCAATCGAGGAAGCGTGGCACGCAAAGAAAGATGCGCCGGAGTTATACTTTTATCCCGCTGGATCGTGGGGACCTGAAGCTGCCGATGATTTGCTCGCCCGCGACGGTCGCGCATGGAGAAGATTATAAACCCGTTATGCCTGCGACTGCTGAAACATACTCGTTAGGCACTCCGGTCGAAATCGGAAAAATTGAGCAGGAACTGAAAAAGCTCTGGCAGGAAGGCGAAGGCGCGATGACGCGCGCGTCGCTCATGAATTTTGCCGTTTACAGCGAACAACCGGGTTCCCTGAACGACAACACGCAGCTGATGGCGAAGATTACCGCAAATCACGCCTGTCGTGCGATTGTCATCGAAGCCGATTGCCGGTCCGAAGAAAATCGCGTGGACGCCTGGATCAACGCGCATTGTCACGTGAGCAGTGCCGGCAACAAACAGGTTTGTTCCGAACAAATTTCATTCCTGCTCAAAGGCGAATGCGCGACACAACTACCCAGCATCGTCCTCTCCAATCTGGATTCGGATCTGCCGCTTTATCTTTGGTGGCAGGAAGAATTTCGTGAACCGATCGATGCCCAACTTTGGACGTGGGTTGATCGAGTTATCTATGACAGCCACGGCTGGAGCGATTTTCGCTCACAAACACGTTTACTCGAGTTGATGCACAAGGAGGCCAACCAGCGAATTGTGCTTTGCGACTTGAATTGGACGCGGCTGGACAACCTTCGCTTCGCGCTCGCGCAATTCTTCGATCATCCCGCTTCGCATCATCGCCTGACCAAGATCAGCAAGGTGCAGATCGATTTTGCGCCCGGGTTCAGATCCACCGCTATTTTGTTTGCAGGCTGGCTGGGAGCGCAATTGAATTGGCACGCCGAACAGGTGAAATCTCCATGTGAGTTGCGATTCACCGGAGCGTCAGCGCGACACATCAACGTCGACTTGCGCGAGCGCAACGGCGAACCAGTTAACGAAGTTGCATTGACCAGTGGTGACGTGGAATTTCGCGTCGCATACGCGGATTGCGGCGATCTCCTGGAGGTTTCACGCACACAAAACGACGAAAAAGGAATCCCGCAGCTAATGCCTGCGGGAAACAACGATCCTGTGGGCCTGATCAGCGAGGAACTGATTCGCGGCGGCCCGCATCGCGTTTACTTGAACGCGCTCAACTGCGTTCGCGATCTACTATAGCCGCCGCCCTTTGGGCCGTCCTTTTTGCCTAATTATCGAGCGCCAGGGCTGTGGCTACGATGTCAACAGCGCGCATAATTCTCGGACATTCTTTTCGATCGAGAAAAGCGCTCGCGCCCGTTCGTAGCCGGATTGGCCAAGTTTTGTCGCCGAAGAACAATCGTTAATCACCGTTTCAATTGCGTCAGCCATTGCTGCGACGTCGCCCGGTTGCACGAGAAATCCGGTTTTGTTATCGATGATCATTTCCGGAATCCCGGCGATGTTTGTGGACACGACAGGCAACCCCGTCGCCATCGCTTCCATGATGACTGTGGGAAGATTGTCCATGCCACCGTCGGGATCGATCACGCTTGCGAGCACAAATACATTTGCTGCGGCGAGCCGCTGTCGGAGTTGCGACTGTGGCTTTGCGCCGGTCAGTTCGACTTTATTTTGCAAACGCAGATCATCGATCTGCTGGCGCAGCTCGTTCTCACGCGGCCCCGCACCAATGATTTCACAGCGGAACGATTTCCCACGTTCGGCGACTAACGCGCAGGCGCGAATTAGATCGCCGAATCCTTTTTTTGGAATCAAACGGCCGACTGCAATGATCAGCGGTGGCGTCGAAGAAAAATCGGCGCGCCCAAATGCCGCGAGGTCGAGTCCGTTATAAATGCGATGCACGCGATCAGCGCGATGAGAGAATTGGTCGCGCAAAAAACGCGCAGCGTAATCCGTTTCGGTGACGATTACGTGCGCCGTATCCATAAGTTTATCCAGTCCGATTCCGAACTCTCGCGGGGAGAAAATGTCGTTCGCGTGCGCGGTAAAACTGAAAGGGATCGAAAAAAACTTGTTGATCCAGAAAGCAGTGCGCGCAGC
>JBARMF010000127.1:0-2557 GCA_049802315.1 Candidatus Udaeobacter sp. | reverse complement strand
GAGAACGCTTTTCTTAGGGCTTCTTTTTGGCTGCTGGCGAAGGCGTGGGCGTTCGCGGTGGAGGAGTAAGCGGCGTCCGTTCGGCAATCTTTTGTTCAAGGCGTTGCTTGCGCGCCTTCGCATCCTGGTTGTTAGGGTCCGCCTTCAAGATCTTTTCGTTGTCGGCCATCGCGTTTTGAAGATCGTTTTTTAGCTCGTAAATGTAGGCGCGATAAGTGATGTATTTGATCTCGTTCGGCTTCAATTTAATAAGCTCGGAATAGTCGGCGAGAGCTTTCTCGTAGTCCTGTATCTTCATTTCGACCGCCGCACGTTGTTCATGAATGCGCGGCGCTTCCTGCGGAGTAAGTTTAAGGGCTTCGTCGTAGTCGTTGATGGCGTCCCCATATCTCTGCTCGTTTGCAGCGGCATATCCGCGGCGCTGATAGACCGCCGAAAGCTCGTCGGTATATTTGTGGTCCATGGCGGCGGCTTTCTTCAGAAGGTCAACCGCTTTGTTCCAATCCTGATTTTTAGCGGCCTCAGCGCCCTCGAGGGCCAGTTTGTTCGCTTCGGGATTCTTTCTGTTCGCTTGGGCATTCTCTTTTTTTGCAGCCGGGCATACCTGTGAACCGCACAGGGCCAAAGACGTCATTAAAACAAAAGCAAAGGATCTATTCATAAATTTCTATTAGACGTTGATACTCTTAGACAATTCGAACCTAGAGGGGTGAATAGTTGGCTGTAAGTTCAACAGTTTCAAGTCTGTTCCGACGACGACGAATTTTCGATATTCGTCTTTGGCTCCGGCTCTGACGCTACGGATGCATGCGGCGCAGGCTCATCCACCCGCGTAATGCCCACCGCACGACCCGTCGTCTCATCAATTTGAACGACGGCGCCGCGTAAGCGTACTTCGCCGCCGGCTACCGGAAATGAGGACGGCAGATTCGAGATAAACCGATTCAGGATCGGGTCCACGGCGCGTCCCAGGATGGAATTTACGGGTCCGCACATTCCAGCGTCGCACAAGAAAGCCGTGCCGCCCGGGAAGATTTGCTCGTCGGCTGTCTGAACATGAGTGTGTGTGCCGATGACAGCGGACACTTTGCCGTCGAGAAACCGGCCAAGCGCTATTTTTTCGCTCGTGGTTTCTCCATGCGTATCGACGAGAATGTTCGGCGTCTCGCTGCGCATTTTCGTAACTGCTGCTTCGACTGCACGAAATGGATTGTCCAAGATCGGCTGCATGAATGTGCGGGCCTGGACGTTTATCACGCCGATTTTTCCCTTGGCTGTTTCAAGAATAATCGATCCATTTCCTGGCGTACCCTTGGGATAATTCACTGGACGCAACAAACGAGGTTCGGTGTCAATGAACGAAAGAATCTCTTTCTGGTCCCAGATATGATCGCCGCTTGTGATGACTGAGACACCGGCGCGCAAAAGATCGATGGTGATTTTGCCCGTGATACCGCGGCCGCCCGCAGCGTTCTCGCCGTTGACGATGATGAAATCCAACGCGTATTTCGCCTTCAGATCCGGCAATTGGGCAATTACCGCGGCGCGACCTGGCTGGCCAACAATGTCGCCAAGGAAAAGAACTTTTAACATGCGTGGGTGATTCGTTGAATCGTTACACAGTTACATCGGAATTGCGATTTAACGATATAAGCGTTCACCGATCCAGCACGGTGAGGCGATTCGGCTGGCACGCCCTAACCTGGCGAACGCGCGTCGTCAGAGCTTCGACATGCTTATGTGCAGCGATCCTTGCAGCAGGTCTCCAAGCCGCGGAGAACATTAGCGTCCTTGGAAACAAGCCGCGGTGGGATGTCCTCGAACATTACCAGCAGACAATCACGCGTGATGAGTTTGCGCACCTCATCAACGATGTCTACGGCACTCATGGGATGGCGCCCGATTTAATCGAGATAAAAGACGACAGAGCGCGGATCCTCATGAATCGGGATGCGCAGAAATTTTTCACCCTGCGATTCGCCGCTGGCACCGAAGAGCTGAAACCGGTGCCGCGACTTTGGCGCGCGGCCAAATCTTTGCCATCGGTACAACGAAAAAAACCGCTCTCCGGTTTAAAAATCGCACTCGACCCCGGACATCTCGGAGGCAGCTGGGCGAAGATGGAGGAGCGTTGGTTTCAAGTCGGCGACAGCAAACCCGTCCAGGAGGGCGATCTAACGTTGAGTGTGTCGCGATTATTGGCAACGCGATTGCGCGATCTCGGTGCGAAAGTTTCATTTGTCCGAAACGCTGATGAGCCAACAACCGGGAAGCGCCCGGATGATTTTCGCGAATTGGCCAGGAAGATTCTCATTAGGAATGGCGTGCCACAACCGCGCGCCGATGTTCTTGATTCGACGGATCCGGAAAAAGAGAACACCATCCGCTGGCAAAGCGAAATCTTGTTCTACCGGTACAGTGAGATTCGGTGTCGTGCAGCGCTGGTGAATTTCAAACTGCATCCTGACCTGGTGCTGTGTTTACATTTCAATGCCGAAGGATGGGGCGACCCGACTAGTCCGTTGTTGACCGACGCGAATCATCTTCACCTGTTGGT
>JBARMF010000126.1:0-5381 GCA_049802315.1 Candidatus Udaeobacter sp. | reverse complement strand
GGCGTATCTCGTTTCTGGCTAAGCGTCGACCTTTCGCTGAAGGCAGTTGCCAAAGTCAGTTTGGGTTTGCCCTGTTTTCGCGGGAGTCAGGACCGACGCCAATCTCAATCTAGGAAGCTCCTTGGGTTATCAGTGGGCGAATAACTTTCAGCAGAAGTCAGCGATCTGTCGCTTTGGCCTAACAAGCAATGTCGAAGCGATCAAGGTTCATGACCTTGTTCCAGGCTGCGACGAAATCATGGAGGAATTTCTCTTGCGCGTCCGAGCTTCCATAAACTTCTGACAAGGCGCGCAGAACGGAATTGGAACCGAATACGAGGTCTACTCGCGAGCCGGTCCATTTGGGTTTGCCCGTCTTGCGATCGCTGCCTTCAAAGAGGTCTTCGTGTTTCGACGACGGCTTCCATTCCGTGCTCATGTCGAGCAAGTTCACGAAGAAGTCGTTCGTCAATGCTTGAGGTCGTTTCGTGAAAACTCCCTGCTTTGCGCCACTGTGGTTCGCACCGAGAACGCGCAGGCCACCGATAAGTACAGTCATTTCGGGCGCGGTAAGAGTAAGCAGTTGCGCTTTATCAACCAGCAGCGCTTCGGCGGGTACGGCGTATTTGCCCTTGAGGTAATTGCGGAAGCCGTCGGCGCGTGGTTCGAGCGCGTCAAAGGATTCGACGTCGGTCTGCTCGGCTGAGGCGTCCATGCGGCCAGGCGTGAAAGGTACGGTGACTTTGTGCCCCGCGTTTTTTGCCGCCCGCTCCACGCCGGCGCAACCGCCGAGAACGATGAGATCGGCCAGCGACACTTTCTTGCCGCCCGACTGCGCGTCGTTGAAGTCACTCTGAATGCCTTCCAGAACTTCGAGCACGTGGGCGAGTTTGGTGGGCTGGTTGACTTCCCAGTCCTTTTGCGGTGCCAGACGAATGCGCGCGCCATTAGCGCCGCCACGCTTGTCAGAGCCCCGGAAGGTGGACGCCGACGCCCACGCCGTCGAAACCAAGTCTGAGATCGAAAGGCCGGAACTGAGAATCTTTTTCTTCAGCGCCGCGATGTCTTTCGTATCGATCAAGGGATGATCTACCGCCGGAATGGGGTCCTGCCAGATGAGTTCTTCCTCGGGAACTTCGGGCCCCAAATAACGCGCGCGCGGACCCATATCGCGATGCGTTAGCTTGAACCAGGCGCGCGCAAACGCGTCGGCAAACTCGTCCGGGTTCGCCATGAAGCGACGCGAAATCTTTTTGTAAGCGGGATCGACCCGGAGCGAGATGTCGGTGGTCAGCATTGTTGGAAGATGTTTCTTCGACGGATCGTACGCATCCGGAACCGTGGCCTCGGCTTCCTTCGCCACCCATTGATGCGCGCCGCCCGGGCTCTTGGTCAGTTTATATTCGTGGTTGAACAGGTTTTGGAAAAAACCCATGCCCCATTTCGTCGGCGTGGTAGTCCAGATGACTTCGAGACCGCTGGTGATGGTTTCCGGGCCTTTGCCTGTGCCGAACGTGTTCTTCCAGCCGAAGCCCATCTCTTCGAGGCTTGCCGCTTCGGGTTCGTGTTTCACGTGAGAGGCAGGCGCTGCCCCGTGTGTTTTACCAAAGGAGTGGCCACCGGCTATGAGCGCAACGGTTTCCTCGTCGTTCATTGCCATGCGCTTGAAAGTTTCGCGGATATCGTGGGCCGCTTTGAGCGGATCGGGATTTCCGTCCGGGCCTTCGGGATTGACGTAAATCAAACCCATCTGCACGGCAGCCAGCGGATTCTCCAACTTGCGGGAGTGAATATCTCCGTCCGCGTCGTCGTCGGAGACGAGCACCGCGGTACGTTTTTCGATGCCGTGCGAGCCGTGCGCGTAACGGACGTCGCCTCCGAGCCATGTGGTCTCACGGCCCCAATAGACATCGTGGTCCGGTTCCCAGGTGTCCTCGCGCCCGCCCGCGAAACCGAAAGTTTTAAAACCCATCGTTTCCAGCGCCACGTTTCCGGCGAGGATCATCAAGTCGGCCCACGAAATCTTGCGGCCGTACTTTTGTTTGATCGGCCAAAGGAGCCTTCGCGCCTTGTCGAGGCTGACATTGTCCGGCCAGCTATTAAGCGGCGCGAAGCGCTGTTGGCCCCGGCCGCCGCCCCCGCGACCGTCCCCAATGCGATAGGTGCCAGCGCTATGCCATGCCATGCGGATGAACAATGGTCCGTAATGACCGAAGTCGGCCGGCCACCACTCCTGCGAATCGGTCATCAACGCCGCGAGATCTTTTTTCACCGCGGCGAGGTCCAGGCTCTTGAACTCCTTCGCGTAGTCGAAGTCCTCGTCCATGGGATTCGACTTGGCGGAATGCTGGCTCAGCATATCGAGTCGCAACTGGTTAGGCCACCAATCGCGATTCGAGGTGCCGGTGCTGTTTGAGTGATGGACGGGGCATTTGGTTTCGGTTGACATAGGTTTTCTTCTTAAGGCGGTTGAAATGAAGTCTGTGTGAATTAAAGACCAGTGAACTAACCATCTTTTGTCGTATACTTGAAATAGTTGTTTCCTTTTATCACCATAAGAATTGCCTATGGAAATGCATCAGCTTCGGTACGTGGTCGCGGTGTCGCGCGCCGGCAATTTCTCGCGCGCCGCGGCGCAATGCCACGTCTCACAGCCCTCGCTAAGTCAACAAATCCTGAAACTCGAAGAGGAACTGGGCGAGCGATTGTTCGACCGCATGAAACGCGAAGCCAAGCTGACTCCGCATGGAGAAGCATTCCTGCCTCGGGCGATCAAAATTCTTGAGGAAGTGGATGCTGCGAAGCGTGAAGCCTCCGATGCACACGGTTTGCTGCGCGGTCGGTTGATCATTGGCGTGTTGCCGACAATAGCGCCGTATTTATTGCCGCAGGCATTGGCAGAGTTTGCAGGAAAATTTCCCGGCGTGGAGATCGTGGTGCATGAGGATACGACGGCTCGTTTGCTTAAGCTCGCACAGGCGTACGAAATTGATTTTGCGCTGGCCAGCAGGCCCATCCAGGACCCGCGGATGGAGGTTAAGGATTTGTTTACCGAGGAATTGCGGCTGGCGTTACCCAGGGGCCATCGTTTAACACGCAAACGGACCGTGCGCGTTGCGGACATCGAAAAGGAGCCTTTCATCGTGATGCAGGAAGGGCACTGCCTCGGCGATCAAGTACTGAATTTTTGCGAACGTCGCGATTTGAAGCCGAGGGTTAACTTTCGCAGCGCTCAATTGGAAACAATACAAGCTCTTGTCCGTTCGGGTGTGGGCATCTCGCTGGTACCCGCGATGGCGGCGCGCGGCGAGCGGAAAGATTCGCCGGAGTATCGCTCGCTTCCTGCGCCCAGGCCCGAACGGAAGATCGTGGCGGTCTGGCCGAGGCAACGTCCGCCGGGTCGCGCGGCGAAGGAGTTCTTGAAACAGATCTCCGCGACGTGCAAAGAGCTGCAACGTTAAGTCCGCGTGACCTAAGGCGCGCAAGCGAGCAAATTAGGAAATGGAAATTAAAAGAGTTGATACCCGGCAGTCAAAGGAAGGACCGGCGGATTGGTTTACCGGAGCGGTGCGCGTTTCTCCGCTGTTCGAGGCTCCGGAGCCGGCGCGTGTGCGTGGCGCAAGCGTGACGTTTGAGCCAGGAGCACGCACTGCGTGGCGTACCCATCCGCTTGGACAAACGCTGATCGTGACCGCCGGTGTCGGCTGGGCACAGCGCGAGGGCAGACCGATCGAGGAAATTCGTCCCGGCGACGTGGTCTGGTTTCCGCCTAACGAGAGGCATTGGCACGGCGCCACACCGACCAGCGAGATGACGCATATTGCCATTCAGGAAGCGCTCGACGGCAAAGTGGTCGAGTGGATGGAAAAAGTCAGCGACGAGGATTATCTCTCCGGGAAAGCGGGAACGTTGATCAATCTATTCGTGAATTCCTGATTTTCCCGGAGACATCAAGGATGAAGCCGGTTCGCGTGGAGGTGAACGACAAGATGCAGAAGCTCTACGTTTACCTCCGCACAAAGCCGATTGGCCGCGCATTCCGCGCCGGGACAAAGCAAAGAAGAAGGAAGCTTTTTCGACTGGTATTCCAGAAAGGCTCCGGAGCCTGTGATTGGTTGGCTCGGCGGCAACGTGCTGAGAGGTTTTCGTTTAATGATCGATTTTCCCCGCCGCACAACTTACTGGGAGCGGGTGAGCGATCTTGATCCACACGAACTGGATCAAGTAGGCGTGACTTTGGAAAAACGGAGCGATGGTTATTTCATTGCCGGAATTGCCCAGAAGTCGGGAAAGCCAACGGTAGATACGGTACGCGTCGGCGATAAGTTAATTCAGGTCGATGACGTTGTGCTTAGCAACGCGACGCGGGGAGCCATCTTTGCGGCGTTGCATGGCAAGCCTGGCGAGGTTCGAATGCTGGTAGTGGAAAGAGATGGTCAGCAGTTAACGGTGCCGGCGAAGGTAACTGCTTTTTGAAATCCGACCCAGAATCACTTCTTTGGTTTGAAACTCGTTCGTTGCCCGCACTCACTCGCTCCTACCCTCGTCACTTTACCTTCTATGTCGCGTGTCCCATACGCTCCATTCACCAAGATCGAGTCGCCGGATTACGCTCCCGCGATGCTCGACCGCTACCTCGCGGCTTAACCGGCCATGTCGCTCATCCCCTTCGCTCCATTCTTTACCGCGGACTTCCTGGCGCACGTCTTTGCGCCGCTCTTTTGAAAGCCCGGCCGCTCCTTCACCCGCGTTACGGCCCTTGCCCATGAGCGCGTGCATCGGCTGTTCGAAAACTCATGACGCGCGAACATCGCGACCAATTCGTGATGCCATTGCGTTTGCGATCTAACGTGGACATCCGCTGCTGAGAATTCATGCATCGTAAGCGGCTTATGATGCAGACAGATATGCGAAACGATTGGAGGCGGTGACCGGTCGCCGAGTTTACGCGAAGGTGTAACGTCTGATGTCGAGAAGGTAATTATCGAGGAGATGGACGAGCAAAATATTCCCGCCGCGATAGATCGACATTGGGCAGCCTCCGCCGCAGGTGATCAAACTGGCGAACACGAAATCTATCACGATGACGTTGTTTGCGAGTACCCACAGTCAGGCGAGATAATTTATGGTCGCCGAAATCTGCAGGCGCTACGTAGCCACCACCCTGATAAGCCATCCGAGTTTACGGTCAGGCGGATCGTGGGAGAAGGTAAGCTCTGGGTTAGCGAGTACGTGATTAACTACGGCGGCAAACGTGTCTTTACCGTGAGTGTTATGGAGTTCCGAGACGGAAAAGTGTCGCACGAGACACAATATTTCGCCGATTCATTTGATGCTCCTGGCTGGCGCGCCCAATGGGTCGCCCGCGCGCCGTGATTCGCCCACACATTCCAGAACGCTCG
>JBARMF010000125.1:0-7808 GCA_049802315.1 Candidatus Udaeobacter sp. | reverse complement strand
CAATCGGTGTTAACTCGGCCATTTTCGCGCTGATCAATGGCGTGCTGCTGAAGCCGGTCGTGCCGGTCCGGCCCGCCGAAGTCGTGAACGTGTTCACGGCCCGACAAAACGCGAGCCACGATTATCGGCAGTTTTCGTATAACGAATACCGCGAGTTGCACGAGAACGGCGGAGATGTGTTTCTCGATGTAGCTGCGCTTGAGTTCGCCGTCGCAGGTATCGGGCACGATCACGAGATGCGCCGCAGCTTCGCTTTCCTGACGTCGGAGAATTATTTCCCGATGCTCGGCGTACAGGCGTTTCGAGGCCGGTTTTACAATGCTGAGGAATCTAAGCCGAATGCGAACATGGCCGTCCTCGTATCAAGCTACGGCTTTTGGAAACGAAACGGCGCCCGCGACGATTTTGTCGGTAGCACGCTACAGATCAACGGGCAGCCCTACACGGTGATTGGCATCGCGCCGGACGGATTCAGCGGCGCGAACGCGTTGATTGCGCCGGATATCTGGCTGCCGCTCGGCATTCGTTCGCAGTTTGGTTCGGCTTTCGGCGATTCCGAAACTACGCACGACCTGTTGGACCCGAAGAATTACACGTTCAATCTCGTCGCGCGGATGCGTTCCGGCCTGACTATGGACGCGGCAAAAGCCCGTTTGCCAGTTCTTGCGCAACGGTTAAATGCGACCCAACCGGACGGCAGTGAAGGTACGCGGGAGCTACAAATTCAAACGCCGGCACGATTCGGCCTAAGCACGCAACCGGAGAACGACGGACCACTCACGCTGGTCGCGACATTGCTCATGGCGATGGCCGGAGCAGTCCTGCTGATCGCCTGTTTAAATCTCGCAAACATGCTGCTGGCGCGGGGCACATCGCGTTCGAAGGAAATCGCAGTGCGGCTGGCTGTCGGCGCATCACGCTGGCAGATCGTCAGGCAATTATTGTGCGAAGGGTTCCTACTGGCTGTTTGCGGCGGCGTCATCGGCCTGATTCTTAGCGCCTGGTGCAACGACGCTTTACTCCAACAAATGCGCGGTTTGCTCGGGTCGGTGAATTTCTCTTTCGTCGTGAAATTGCGGCCTGACGTGACCGTGCTTGTAATCACATTGTTGTTTTGCCTCGTCGCGACAATGCTTTTCAGCCTCGGCCCGGCGTTGAAGGCAACAAAGGCCGATCTCGTTAAGGACCTGAAAGAGCAAGTCGGCGAACCGGCGCGCATCGGTCGTTTGAGTCGTTTCTTCGCACCACGTCACATTTCGGTAATGGCGCAAATCGCGCTTTCGCTCATGTTGCTTTTCGCTGCTGGCTTATTCTTCCGCGGCGCGCTCAAGGCAGCCGGCCTTAATCCGGGCTTCGTCGCGCGCGGCGATATCATTAGCGAGTTCGATTTCAGTTTGATCAAGAAAGCGCCGGCCGATTCGCGTCGCTTGATCTTCGACATGGTACGACGCGCACGAGAGTTGCCGGGAGTAACCGCGTCGGCTACCGGAACCATGCTGCCGTATTCCGATTTCACCAGCGCGCGCCGTGTTGTGCGCGCGAAAGACGCCATGCCTAACGACCCAAAGGCGCCCGATCCGAGCGTCAATTCGCTCTTTACCGCCATCACGCCCGGTTATTGCGAGGCGCTCGGCATAAAACTGCTGCGAGGCCGCGATTTCACTCAGAGCGAATCCGAAAACAAGGATGCGCGACGCGTGGCAATGATCGACGAGGAAATGGCAAAAAAACTTTTTCCGAACGAAGACCCGATCGGTCAGCACATTCGCTATACCAATCCGCCGAAAGACGGCTCGCCTAACGACATGGAAATCGTGGGTGTGGTGAGCAGGCACCGGCATAGCGTTGACAACGATTCGCTCGTCTGCCGTTTATTCGTGCCGCTGGCGCAGGGATACAGCGGCCAAACGTTTTTGCACGTGCGGCTCAACACACAAGATCGGCATGCGGTCGCCGCTTTTATTCCGACGCTTCGACAGACGCTACGCGAGATAGACCCCGATCTGCCGCTGCTACAGATGACCCCATTTGTGGACCTGATGGAGAGGTCGCCGAACCTTTGGATCATTAAACTTGGGGCAACCCTCTTCGGCGCTTTTGGTGCGATCGCGCTTATGTTAGCCGTCGTCGGTGTTTATGGCGTAAAAGCTTATGCCGTGGCATGCCGGACCCGCGAAATCGGTATTCGCATGGCCTTGGGCGCACATAGGCGTGACGTATTCGCGCTCATCATGCGGCAGGGCGCAATGCAAACGGCTCTTGCGGTTGGCGCAGGCCTTCTTCTTTCACTGGCTGCAGGGCGCGTCCTGGCCAAAATCCTGTATGACGTAAGTCCGAGCGATCCATGGGCGCTTGTTATCGCAACTTTGATGCTCGCCAGCGCGGCGCTCCTTGCTTGTTTTTTCCCGGCCAACCGCGCCACTCGCGTGAATCCGATGACGGCGCTGCGAACCGAGTAAAGACTACTGTTTCCGGCTGCCATCTAATCTAGTGACAGGCTCTCTAAATGCCCGTCGTGGAAAAGCTCGCCTTGCCAGGCTACTTTTCTTGGTAACCCGACGTTAACGGACACAATCTTGATAATTCGTCACCCTGCGCGCGACGCACTACGGAGCTTTACCCTGCAGCGCAACGGAGAACAAACCGATTTGACTCCCGCCGCCTCGCGATATCTTCTCCACTTAAATCATCACATATTAAAATATCCCACACATTATGATCCAATCCCCACGTTTTCCTTCGCTTCTCCTTTCCGCTGTATTCACATTTGTCTTCGTCGCGGGAATGCTCCTGCCTGGCGGCCTGCAGGCGGCGGACGAGAAAAAAATCGAGTTCCCTGCACCCAGCCAGCACTCGGTCGTAAAACAGCGTGTCGGGTTGACCGATGTCGAGGTGGATTATTCGCGCCCGAACAAGAACGGTCGCGAGATATTCGGCGGCTTGGTGCCGTACGGAAAGCTCTGGCGCACGGGCGCTAACGCGGTGACCAAAATTAAGTTTAGCCGCGCGGTAACACTCGGCGGCAAGGAGATCCCAGCCGGTGAATACGCACTCTTCACGATTCCGACAGCGAACGAGTGGACCATCATTCTTTCGAAGGATGCGAAGGTGCAGAGCGCAGCCGATTACAAGCAGGAGAACGACGCCGTGCGTATCACGGCGACGCCGGAGTCCCTTCCGACGACGATCGAGACGTTCACGATTGCACTGAATGATGTAAAAGGCGCTTCCGCAACGCTGGATCTCCTTTGGGATAGAACGCGCGTCCCGGTGAAGTTGAGTACGGACGATGTCGAGCAGGTAAGCAAACAACTCGATGCAGCCGTGAGCGCGGGGACTTCACTCGACCCGCGCACCGCCTATCAGGCCGCGGCCTTTTACTACGACAACAACAAGGATATGAACCAGGCGGCGAAGTGGATCGACCAGGCGCTGGAGAAGAACCCGGACGCCTACTTCATGCACTACAAGAAGGCGCAGATTCAGGCGAAGCTTGGGAACAAGAAAAAAGCCGTCGCCTCGGCGCAAAAGGCGATCGACATCCTGAAGAAAGACAAAGCGCCAGACGAATCCGCGATCAAGAACGCGCAGCAGATCATTGACAGCTCGAAGTGAAGGATCGAGGCCGCTCGGCTTCACCCGAAAGCAGGTCGATTGCTCCTTTGCTGCTATTGATTTCTAACGACCGCCTTTGTTTCCGGTAGTGCCTGTGCTGGGCTTGGAGGTTCCCGTAACACCTTGACCACCTGTCACGTCCTTTGTCGGCTGCAGGTCACGAATTTTAGCTTTCTTAAGTCGGCGCCAAACGGAGTGAACTACATTGATATTCGGCGTTTGTTCCTCCATGGCCGCTGTAGAGCTTAACGGACGGACAGAACACTCGCAACATTTTATAGTCTACTAACTTTGAACCTACGATCGCTCCAGCGATTCCTGCTCCTTAGTCGCTCTCGGGACGGGGGGACCGAGGCTCGACTTTCTTGCTAAAATGCGGTAGAAACCTGCTCTTCATGTCCAGCAAAGAGTCAGTTTCGCCTCACGATGTAATCGTGTGCGCGTGCGGAACTCAGGAGTATACGGCGGGCGATGCTGTCGATGCGGCTATTTTCCGGGGCGAACTTGAGGAGAAATGGCAGGCTTTCCTCCGCCACGTCGCAGCGGAAGAACGTGCAGACGAATTGGAATTAGAGTTGGACGAGTCGGCCATTTCTGCTGCGGCAGAAGAGTTTCGTTATCGCCATGATCTGATCACAGCGGAGGAGACTGAAAGATGGCTGTCAGACCGCGGCCTTACATTTGAAGAGTTTAGCGATTACTTCGCCCGCCAGTATTGCGTCCGTGCCGTTAATGAAGGCTTGTCGCCCGAGCGAATCGGATATACCTCCGCGGCTCCAGAGCTGCGCGACTTGTTCGTGGCAGAGTTGATTTTGTCCGGGGCGTTAGAGGAAATTACCACTAAACTTATGTGGCGTCTGGCGGCGCGTTGCGCTGGAAACGAGCCGACATCAGAGGCGATCGCTGCCGAAAAGCGTAAATTCTTAAATCGGATTGCCATTGAACCAGCGCTGCTAACCTCTTGGCTGGATGAAATGGGCCGCGATTCGCAGTGGTTGGATGAAATGCTTGCGGTCGAGGCGGCGTATAAGGCGCATTGCGATGCGCTGTTGGTTCCCGAAGCACGCCAACGTGAATTGATGGCTCTGCGATTGCCCCTGACACGATTTGAAATCGAACTGATTGAGTTGGAATCGCACGATGCCGCGAAGGAAGCACTGTTCTGCGTGCGGGAGGACGGAATGTCAATGGAGGAAGTTGCGACTGATGGGAGGTATCCCTATCGGCGTGTGGACTCTCTTCTGGAAGACCTCCCGACGACTGCGCAGCAGAAGTATTTAAGCGTCTCGCAAGGGGATGTGCTGGAAGCGATGCCGCGTGGCGACGGATTCGAACTGTGCCGAGTCGTAAGAAAAATCGAACCGCGGCTAGAGGATCCGACCGTCAAATTACGCATCGACCAGCGACTGCTTAACCAGTATTTTTCAGACCTGACGACCAAATATACGCACCCACGGCTGAGCATTCCTGTTTCAATGGAATGAAAATCCAAGACAGCGAAATTCTGCGGCGTTCATCGGTGTTCCGCTTTGTTTCTGATGAACATTTTGACGCCATCAAGCCGCTCCTGCAGGAAGAACACTATGAATTCGGCGAGGTCATCGTAAAACAAGGCGATCCGGCCAATTCATTTTACGTTCTGGCAAGCGGGCGGGCGCGTGCCCTGAAAATCAAGCCGGATGGTGAAGAGATCCCGTTGGGAGTACTGAAGCCGGGGGACTCTTTCGGCGAGGCTGCTTTAGCAGAGGGCGGAATACGAAATGCGACCGTGCGCTGTAGCACCGCGGTAGATGTCTTGCGGATCGATCGCGATGACTTTCTTCAACTCGTCCGCCGCGTACCCGATTTACAACAGTATATCGAGTCTACCGGTCGCAACCGTGCTCTTCAAAGTTTTCTATATCAGTTCAGCAACTTCGGCCGATTGCCGGCTCTCGTGTTGCGCGGAATGATCGACAAGCTAACCCCCGTCACATTCGAAAAAGGCAATCTGATCATTCGAGAAGGGGAAAACGCCGGGCCGCTTTATGTAATCGAGAAGGGACGGGCGCGGGCATTCGCCGGCTTGAACGGGCGAGAGCGTAATCTCGCGTTCTATCGCGAAGGCGATTTCTTTGGTGAATTGTCGATCTTAAACGACTCGCCGCGCGCGGCATCGGTGGAAGCATTCACAGACTGCCAATTGCTTTCCCTTGAACTGAAGTCCGTACGAGATCTCCGCCGGCGATTTCCGGAATTCGATAAATTGTTAAGCGAGCGGCTAGCCCGGTATGAGGCAAAAAACGAGGCGCGTGTTCCGCTCGATTTTTCGACGGAGCTGCTCCCTGCCGAAACGCAGGTGCACGATAAAGTCCAGCTCGACGGCCAACAGCCGCCGAAACAGACCAATGGCCAGGAAGAACCGTTCGCCGACGAGCGAGGCCTGTTCCGCAAGCGCGGCAAGCGCCTCCGAAAGATCGATCACATCATGCAGATCGACGAGATGGATTGCGGTGCGGCCTGCCTCGGAATGATCTGCCGACACTTTGGTCGCAAGGTTAGCCTGGCGCGGATTCGACAGCTCTGTCACACCGCCACCGATGGCACCAGTCTAAAGGCGATTTCTCGGGCGGCCACCGAACTTGGGTTGGCGGCGCGTCCATTGAAAATCTCGCATCGCAATCTCCCGCTGATGCCGCTTCCAGCAATAGTGCACTGGGAGGGGAATCATTGGATTGTGCTCTACGACGTTGATGAGCAATTTGCGCGCGTCGCCGATCCCGGTCGCGGACTACGCAAAGTTCCGCGAACGGAATTTGAGACGAAGTGGACTGGTTACACAGCACTTTTCGATTACACCCCAGCATTCGAAGAAGCTCCGGAAACTAAGCCAACATTGGCTTGGATTCTGCCGTTTCTCTCACGATTTAAAGTAATCTTACTGCAGGCGCTCGGACTGGCCGTCGCTGTTAGTTTCCTCCAATTACTGTTCCCGGTATTCACCCAAATCGTCGTTGATAAAGTCATCGTCGAAAACGACATCAGCCTACTGAAAATCATTCTGCTGGGCATGCTCGCAGCGCTCGTTTTCGTCCAGCTCGCCACGCTTGCGCAGGAATACCTGCTGGCATTTGCGGCCGTGCGTCTCGATACGGCAGTTCTCGATTTCTTAAGCCGGAAACTCTTGTCTCTCCCAATGAGTTACTTCACAAATCGTCGAACCGGGGATATTCAGCGCCGGCTCGAAGGTGCGAGGCAAGTTCGGCAATTGGCAGTGACACAGGGAGTTGGCGCGTTGCTGGCAGTCGTCTTTCTCCTGGGCGCACTCGTTTTAATGGCGATGTATAGTCCGCTACTGACCATCGCGTTTCTGGCGACAACGCCTTTGTACGTGGGGCTAATGATTCTTTCGGTAAAGGTGTTGCGCCCCCTTTATCACGGGGTGGAAGAAAGTCAGGGCAAATACAGTTCGCATCAAATCGATGCGATCAAAGGGATCGAGGCTGTAAAGGCGGCAGCTGCCGAGAGCTCATTTCGTGACACTATGCTCAACGAGTTTCTCTCGGTCTCGCAAAAACTTTTCAAAGCGACGTTCATCGTGATGTCGTGGGACAGCGTCCTGCAAACTATTGGTCTTTTGTCTACCGCGATTTTTCTGTGGGTCGGCGCCATGCAAGTCATCCACGGCAACTTGAGTGTTGGTGGATTTGTTGCGTTTAGCTCACTCACTGCAATGGCATATGCAGGGATTTTGCGAGCGCTGGGAGTTTGGGACAATGTGCAGCTCGCTTCTGTTCTGCTGAATCGTCTGAATGACATTTTCGAACAGGAGCCGGAGCAGGGTCATGATCGCTCTCGACTCGTCCCCGTACGCAGCCTTGAAGGGCGCATCGAGTTGCGCGGAGTCGGTTTCAAGTATGGCGGACCTGAATCACCCGACATCTTAAAGAATATCACGCTTGATCTTTTACCGGGACGCACAGTGGCATTCGTTGGCCGCAGTGGAAGCGGCAAGACAACGCTCATCAAATTGATCGCAGGCCTGCTTGAGCCTACGGAGGGAGCGATCTTTTTCGACAATGTCGACTTAAAGACTCTGAATTATCGCGACGTGCGACGGCACATCGGCACCGTTCTTCAGGACAATCACATGTTTAACGATACGATCGCGCGGAATATTTCATTTGGGGATCCCGAGCCGGACATCGATCGCG
>JBARMF010000124.1:0-5389 GCA_049802315.1 Candidatus Udaeobacter sp. | reverse complement strand
TCAATGGAGGACTGCAGCGCCCCGATGGCGGTCATCACCGAGATCACCGAGAAAACGCCGATCGTGATGCCGATCATTGTCAGCGCGGCGCGCAGTTTATTCGCGCCTAGAGAGGCCAGCGCCATCTTTATGATCTCGCTAAACAACATGTTTCTTAAAAATCCGAAATTCGAAAGCCGAAATCCGAAACAAATTCAAAATTCGAAGCTCAAAATTTACTGCTCAGATTTGCGTACGATTGCGCCGAATATGTTCATTAGTTCTCGAGCTTCGGCTAACAGTTTTGCTCTTGCGGGCTCCAGTTCGCCTTCGCAATCGAGCAAACGCACCCAGTAGCCACTTTCTTTGGCTTCCCGGCGACAAGTCTTGATCTTCATCATAAAGTCCTTCTTTCCGATCGATTCGTTCGCTTCGATGTAATTCGCGCCGATCGATCCCGAGGCGCGAATGAACTGCTTGGCGTCTTCGATATTGGCGATTGTGCGCTGCAGTCGCTTCACAAACGTGCGACTCGCCTTCGCAAACTCGAACGTCCGCTCCTCAAGATCGTACGGCTTGGAATCATCGTTTCGCATTAACACTATGCCTTTGGATTGCGGCGATTCGAATTTGTTTCGGTATTCGACATTCGGATTTCGGAATTTCTTCACTCATATCTGAGTGCCGCCACCGGATCGAGCCGAGAGGCTGACCAGGCGGGGGCGAAACCGGAGAACAAACCCGTGAGAATTGAGACGGCCATACTCACGAGGACCAGGCTGAGCGAAAATTGGATCGGAAAAGAGGGAAACGCGTGGCCAATGCCGATGCACATTACGTACGCAAAGCCCAACCCGATGAATCCGCCGAGCAAGCACAACGAAGTGGATTCGATCAGGAACTGGAGAAGGATCGTGCGTCTGCGCGCGCCCAGAGCTTTGCGCGTTCCGATTTCGCGTGTGCGCTCTTTCACACTCACAAACGTGATATTCATTATTCCGATTGCGCCTACAAAAAGGGAAAGGCCAGTAATAAAAAGTCCCGCGATGGCGATGGAGTTCTTGATCGGATCGAGCGTGCTTTTCAGCGCTTGTTGTTCGTTAATACTGAAGTCGTCTTTCTTTTCCGGCGCCAATCCGCGGACACGTCGCATGACCCCGGCCAACTCGTCTCTCGCTTCGGCGAGCCGCGTTTTGTCTTTCACTTTGACTAGAATGTCAGAATCGCTTTTGGCACTGAAATATTTTTGAAACGCCGGCAACGGCATCACCACAATCGAATCCAGACTAAATAACCCCAAGAATGTTCCTTGCCGCGAGATGACGCCGACGACTCTAAAAGGTTGCCCGTTGATCAGCACCGATTTCTCGATCGGACTCTCCGAAGGAAACAACGCGTCGGCTACATCGTAGCCGATCACGCACACGTTGGCGCCGCTTCGAGACTCGACATCGTTGAAGAATCGGCCCTCCTTAAAGTCGAAAGTCGAAGTAATGAGGTAATCCGAGACGGTTCCTCTGATCAGAACGTTGCTGACTTCGCTCTGTCCATTTTTCACGCTGCGCAACAAACTTGAAGTGGGTACAGCGATCACGAGATTCGAATTCGGCGTCGCAGCGATGATGCGATTGATCGGCTCGGCGTACTCGGTCTTGATCTTTTTGCGATCGCGGAAGTTCCACCAATCATCCACTCGCTTCCACGGCCATTGTGAGACGTAAAGTACGTCGTCGCCGAAAATGGCCATACTTTTGTCGAATCCAACCTGAATTCCGCCGATCGCGGTGCCCATAAGCGTCACGGCGACAATCCCGATGATGACTCCAAGTGCGGTGAGGGTTGAACGCGTTTTGTTCGAACGCATCTGCGCCACGGCGATTTTCCAGCTTTCGCTGAGTTCGTACAGAAACTTCATTGGTAAACTACTGCATCGGCTGGCAGCGGATCTGCCACCGGCAAGTTGTCGATGCTCCCGAAGCCGCCGTCGTCACTTTCGATTAGCCCATCGCGTAAGCGGAC
This sequence comes from Candidatus Udaeobacter sp., assembly GCA_049802315.1. Taxonomy (GTDB): domain Bacteria; phylum Verrucomicrobiota; class Verrucomicrobiia; order Chthoniobacterales; family UBA10450; genus Udaeobacter. Next base: position 3,391 of record JBARMF010000124.1, on the reverse strand, counting down.
TGTGCGCCGGGCATGATTCGCAATGTCACCTTCGTGCGTAACGAGAATAATTGTGTGTCCTCGTTGATACAGATTCTCGAAAAGCGTCATGATTTCATCGCCGGTTTTCGAATCGAGATTGCCGGTCGGTTCATCGGCCAGGATGATGGAAGGATCGTTTACCAAAGCCCGCGCGATCGCGACGCGCTGGCGTTGACCGCCGGAAAGCTCGTTAGGCTTATGGTACAAACGATCGCCGAGCCCCACCTCGCGCAACACGTGCGCGGCGCGTTCACGCCGCGTTTCGGAATCGATCCCGGCGTAGACGAGCGGAAGCTCAACATTCCGCAGGCTGTCGGCGCGCGGAAGAAGATTGAAGGTTTGAAAAACAAAACCGATCTCGCGATTCCGAATCGCCGCCAGGTCATCGTCGGTCATGCTGGAAACGTCCCGGCCATTGAATTCGTAACGTCCGGAACTCGGCGTATCGAGGCAGCCGAGCATGTTCATAAGAGTTGATTTGCCGCTGCCACTTGGGCCCATGATTGCGAGATACTCGTTGCTGTGAATTTGCAGCGACACGCCCCGCAGCGCATGAACGACTTCTTCGCCCATCACGTAGTCTTTCGTGATGTTCTCGATGTCGATGATTGTCGGAGTGACGAGTGACAAGTGACGAGTGACGAGTTATTGGCGTGCGGCGAGTTTTCGGCGCAACGAATTTAGCATGCGGCGAAGTTCTGAAATCAACTCGAACACACCATCAGCATCCTCAGCGCGGGTATACCTCAGTTCCACGCACACAATCAGCTGAGTGTCGAGTTCGGCGACCGAGCCTTCAGCATGCGAGATGAACTGGATAAATTCACCGGTTGTGTGCCGCGCTTGGCCTTCGGCAATATTCGAGGGCACGGACACAGCTGCGCGTCGCATTTGAGCGATAATTCCAAACCTTTCGTTGGCCGGAAAACTGCGGGTCAAGCCGTACACGAGTTTCGTGAGCTGGATACCCTTCTGCCAAACAACGAGATCTTTGTAACTACGAGTGGTATTTGGTTTCATACGCATCGTTGTAACAAACATGCTCGTCACTTGTCACTCGTCACTCATCACTTCGTCGCTTCCTTGTCGTATGCGACTTTCGCGCCTTCTTTTAATTTGCGGCTGATTGCGCTGTAGCTGCCGGAGATAACTTCGTCACCGGGTTTGATGCCGCTTTTGATTTCCATGTAGGAATCGTCGGCAATCCCCGTGGTCACCTTCACCATCTGCGCTTTGCTGCCGTTCTTGATGAAGACAACCTTGAGTAGTTTCTCGCGTTCTTCTTTCTGGGCCTGTTTCTCCAGACGATCGTTGCTTAGTTCCGCCTTGTTATCATCCTTGTCGCGCGCGGCCACTTTTTGCTTTTGTTTTTCAATTTCTTCCGGACTGAGGCTGCTATCTCCCGTACGAATCGTCACACTTTGCATCGGCACCGCGACTGCATCCTTAACGATGTTCGTCTCGATATCCGCGGTGCAACTCAGTCCTGGGCGCAAGACCACGTCGCGATCGTCGACGCGAATTTTTACCTCGAAATTCGTGACTTCTTCCTGCGTACCTGTCCCGGTCGTTTTTCCGGTATTCGCGATTTGCTGAACGACCCCTTTGAATTTGCGGTCGCCGTACGCATCGATTTTGATATTTGCTTTGTCCCCAAGTTTTACGTTTACGACATCATTCTCGTTTACGTCCACGACGGCTTGCATATGGCTGAGATCGGCCACTCGCATCACTTCCGTTCCGGCAAATTGATTTGTCGCGACCAGGCGTTCGCCCAGTTTGCTGTTTAGAACGGTAATTGTTCCGTCCATCGGAGAATAGATCGTCGTTTTCGAAAGTTGATCGCGCGCCTGGCTCGAGCTCGCCTGGGCCCGTTCGATCTCGTGCACTGAACTTTCGTATGTATTCTTTGCTACGTCGTTCGCGGCTTCGGCCGCATTGTATTCCTGTTCGGAAATCAGCTTTTTGTCGAATAAGTCCTTCGATCGCCGGAGGTCGTGCTCGGTTTTAAGCATCGTAGCTTTTTGCTGAAGGTTCGTCGCCTTCGCGGCGCTGATCGCTGCTTCCTGTTGTTCAAGCTGTGCTCTGTAGGAGTCAGGTTTAATCTTCACAAGCAGGTCGTTTTTCTTTACCTGCATCCCATCCTCGACCGGCAGCTCGGTAATTTCGCCGGCAACTTCCGGCGAAATTTTCACTTCGGTTTCGGGCTGTATCTTACCGGTCGCGGAGACGGTTTGCAGAATGGTCCGGCGCGACGCCTTTTCGGTTGTCACGGGGATCGGCTTCTCGCGTTTGCCCGCTAACACCAGCGCAATGACCAAGAGCAGTATGGCGCCTGCTGAGCCAAAGAGAATTATGCGCCTGCGACCCTTCCGGCGCTTCTTCGCGGCCTCACGGGTAACAGGAGGAGTCGTCAGTGCTTGATGCATGACATGATCGTTTATGCGGGTGAAGCTATCTCTCTTTGGACTTTCGCCAATGGCGCACGTTCATGGCCCTCAATCGGTGGGATGCAGTCCGCTGCTGGTTTGGATTCAAACAATTTGCGGCCGCGCCTGCTTCTGTCGATCGCGGATTTGTTGAATCGCCCACGTGGCGTGCTCGGCGATCAATGGCTCCGGGTCGGCAGCCGCGCGTTCGAGCGTTGGAAGATCGGATTGATCGCCCACATTGCCCAGCGCGACACATACATTGCGTAGAAACCCGCGGCGCTTTATGCGCTTTATTGGCGATTTCCTGAAAAGCGCCCGGAAGTCCGCGTCGGTTAAGTCCAAATATTCCCGCAGCGACATGCCAGTGCTTGATCGGCGCGCCGAGAAGGCAGTTTCGCGCGAGGTTCGGGCGAACCGGTTCCAAGGGCATGCGTCCAGACAATCATCGCAGCCAAAGATCCGATCGCCCATGAGCGGACGAAGCTCCACAGGGATGGCGGTTTTCAATTCAATGGTTAGGTAGGAAATGCAGCGACGGGCATCCAATCGATGCGGAGCGGTAATCGCGCCTGTTGGACAGGCTGTAATGCAACGGTCGCATGTCCCGCAGCGATTCGGGACTGGTTCATCCGCCGGCAATTCAAGCGTCGTGAAAATTTCCGCGAGAAAAAACCAGGTTCCGAGCCTCTCATCGATAAGCATGGTGCTTTTGCCGTGCCAACCGATGCCAGCCTGCGCGGCGTGATCCCGTTCCAGCACGGGCCCGGTGTCCACGTAACATTTCTGCTCTCCGCCAAAGCTGCGAAGAAACTCGTCGATCCCGCTCAGCTTGGCCGCGATTACATCGTGATAGTCGTCGCCCCAAGCGTATCGCGCGATTCGCCCCGTTCTTCCTGTAGCGGGCCTGTGGGCCGCGTTTCCCTGAAAATAATTCAGCG
>JBARMF010000123.1:0-3725 GCA_049802315.1 Candidatus Udaeobacter sp. | reverse complement strand
TGGGGAGCGCGGGCGCCTCGCCCGCACTGGCACGCGCCTCGCGGGCCAGCGGGAAAGGTTTTGGCGAGGCGCCAAAAACAGCGGGCGAGGGCGCCCGCGCTCCCCAAATAATTTCGCACGCGCACGTCCAAATCAGCGAAGGCTGGCTTGAGACTGGGCCGGAAGATTTCAGCGGCGCGTTTCAGGACTGTGAGATTGGAGAGTTTGGCGCCGGCGATCTCGTGCTCGCCGAGGCGAAACGCGCGCAGTTTGTCGGACGCTTGAAAGAATGGCGCGCGAATAATTCCAGAATCGCAATTTATTTTCAGACTGAAGGCGAGATCGAGCGGTTCCGCGAAATTATGCAGGGGACGGTTGAGGGAATCGATTTCGTCGACGGCTCGCTTGCGCGCGGATTCTGTTTTCCAGCGGCCAATCTCGTCGTTCTCTCGGCCGCGGAGTTGTTCGGACGATTCGCGGTCCACCCTCGAAGACTCTTGCGGCTTAGACGCGCCGAACGTCACCGCGCCCAAATCGATTTCAGCGAACTCTCTGAAGGCGATTTAGTCGTCCATCTCGAGCATGGCATCGGAAGATTCTTAGGGCTAATGGAGATTGGTAAGGACCGACCGCCGGGCGGTCCTTCGATCGAGGCTCCGGCGCGCCCGGCGGTCGCGCCCTACCAGGATGGAAAACAGGAAGTGCTCGCAATCGAGTTCGCCGATGAAGCGAAGCTATACGTGCCGCTCGAACAAGCTTATCTCGTTTCACGTTACGTCGGTGCAGGAAAAAAATCGCCGCCGCTCAGCTCTCTCGGGGATGGCAAATGGGGCCGTGCAAAAATCAAAGCAGCGGCATCCATTTTCGATTACGCGGGCAAAATGCTGGCGATTCAGGCAGAGCGACAGATGAAGCCCGGCTACGCATTTACTCCCGACACGAAATGGCAGGCCGAATTCGAACGCTCATTCCCGTTTCGTGAAACGCCGGATCAAATGAAGGCGATCATCGACACGAAGATCGACATGGAACGGCCGCGGCCGATGGATCGCCTGATCTGTGGCGACGTTGGTTTCGGCAAAACGGAAGTCGCAGTGCGCGCCGCGTTCAAGGCTGTGATGGAAGGAAAGCAAGTGGCCGTGCTCGCGCCGACCACTGTGCTTGCTCAGCAACACTTCGAAGTATTCCGGCAACGCATGCTTGAGTACCCGGTGCGGATAGAAATGCTCAGCCGTTTTCGTACGCACTCCGAACAGAAAAAAGTGCTGCAATTGTTGCGCGAAGGCGGTGTCGATATCGTTATAGGCACGCACCGGCTCATTTCCGGCGACGTCGTCTTCAAGGACCTCGGTCTGGTCGTGATTGATGAGGAGCAGCGGTTCGGTGTTCTGCACAAGGAGAAATTCAAGGAGCTTTTCAAGCTCGTCGATGTGCTGACACTTTCCGCCACGCCGATCCCGCGCACGCTTTATCTTTCTTTGGTGGGCGCGAAAGACATGTCCACGATCGAGACTCCCCCACTCAATCGTTTGCCAGTCGAAACGGTCGTATCGGCGTACGATGAACGGATAATCCGCGCTGCAATTGATCGCGAGCTGGAACGGCAGGGCCAGGTTTTCTTTCTGCATAACCGCGTCGCCTCGATCGAGCGGGTCCGCGAGCGCATCATGCATCTTTGTCCGCAGGCGAGAATGGAAATCGGCCACGGCCAGATGGACGCCGACGAACTGGAAGGTGTGATGGCGCGATTTATAGCTGGGAAAATAGACGTGCTCGTTTGCACGACAATCATCGAAAGCGGCCTCGATATTCCGAATGCAAACACAATCATCATCGATCGCGCGGATCAATTTGGCCTCGCGGATTTGTATCAATTGCGCGGGCGCGTCGGTCGGGCCGAGCACAAGGCGTACGCTTATCTGCTGCTTCCACGCGAGATGATGACAGTCGGTGCAGCGCGCAAGCGAATCAGCGCGATCAAGCAATACAGCTCGTTAGGCGCTGGTTTTCGCATCGCCATGCGGGACCTGGAGATTCGCGGCGCGGGCAGCATTCTCGGCACCGCGCAGAGCGGCCACATCATAGCGGTGGGTTTTGACTTGTATTGTCAGTTGCTCAAGCAGGCGGTGGCGCAGTTGAAGGGACAAAAACCACGGCTGCGGCTGGATGTGGACGTGCGCCTTGATTTTGTGGTGACAAACGAAGCAGAGGTCATAGCTCCAAGGAACGACGGCTTCACAGCCCCCGAGTCAACCCTGACGACTCGGAAGCCCTCACTCCTTGAGCGCATTCCAGCGTTCATTCCGGTCGCCTATGTGAGCGACCCTGCCATGCGCATACGTTCATACCGTGAGATTGCGGAGCTGACGTCGCGCGAGCAACTTGAACGGTTGCGCGGCGAGTGGCGCGATCGTTTCGGAGCGTTTCCGCCTGCCGTTGACAATTTGTTCGCGCTGGTCGAGATCAAACTTGCCGCGGCAGAATCAGGGGTGAGCCGTGTGGAAGTGCGTGAGCGCAAAGTAATGTTGACGCGGCATGGGGATTTTATACTTGTCGCGGGCAAATTCCCCCGTTTAGTTGGATCGAAAATCGATCAACACCTCCCGGAAGTTGTCGAATTGATAAAGAAATTATGAGTAATTTCATGCGTGCGTTTGTGACCGTTTTGCTGGTAATCGGTGCACTTTTTCAATTCCCGATCTGCAACGTCGCGGGTGCCGAGGGAGAACCCACCGTTGTGGATGGCATTGCCGCGGTCGTAAACGGTGAGGTCATTACCTATTCACAAGTGCGCTCGCTATCCGCGCCACAGGAACGCCTGCTCCGCCAGCAGTACACCGGGGAGGAATTAGCGAAAAAATTGACGGAACTGCGTCAGCTTTCAGTAAAAGATCTGGTCGATCGGCGGCTCGTCATTCAGGCATTCAAAAAGGAAAGCTTCGAAATCCCTGATCACATCGTGGATCAGCGAATAAATCAGATTATTCACGAAGCGTTTGGTGGCGACCGCAATACGTTTGTCAAAACGCTCGAAGCGCAGAACTACACGTTGGGCGAGTTCAAACAAAAGGAGATGGAAAAAATTATTGTGGGAGCAATGCGCAGCAAGAACGTGAAGACGAACTCCATCGTTTCGCCTCCAAAGATCGACGAGTACTACAGGAAACATCGCGATGAATTTACGTCCAAGGAGCAAATTAAATTGCGAATGATCATGATTTCCGGTCATAAAGATACCGCCAGCGCGCCGGCGCAAAAGGAACTCGCCGAAGAAGTGCTCGGCAAGCTTGCCAGTGGCGCACAGTTCGAGCAGATGGCGCAGGTGTATTCCGAGGACAGCACGAAGGATAACGGCGGCGATTGGGGGTGGATCGAGCGCAAAACTCTCGCGGAGCCGCTGGAAAAGTTCGCCTTCAACATGCCCGTGGGCAGAGTCAGCAACATCATCGATTACGCCGGCAATTATTACATCCTGAAGGTTGAGGATAAACACGGCGGCAGCACAAAATCTCTCAATGAAGTGCGCGCCGATATCGAGAAGAGACTGATCCAGGAAGAAGCCCAGCAAATTCAGGAGCGCTGGATCGCTAGTCTTCGGCAGAAGGCCTATATCAAGACGTACTAACGCGTTCCGCCGTTCCGCTTCCTCTTCGTTCGTACTCCAATCCTGTTCGTGCCGAGCGAATAAATTCGGTTACGATCACGAGGATGAACAGGAGCACGACAAAGCCGCGCACTGGCATCAC
>JBARMF010000122.1:0-7496 GCA_049802315.1 Candidatus Udaeobacter sp. | reverse complement strand
GTAAATCCTGGCTGCACGATAACGATCTGACCAAAATCAATCGGCGGGTTTTCGACCGCCATGCTTACGTTAAGAGCTGGGGCTGCCACACCGGCGAGGAAATGTCCAAAAAGTGGTACGCGGCGACTGGGACACGCATGATTGGCGCCATCGGCAAGACCCAATTCATGATGGAAGAACTGCCGATCCTCGTTTCGGACGACGGCAAGTGGGTGAACTAATTTTTGATTGCCGATTGCCGATTTGCGATTGAACATCGCGCCTTCCGTCAGCCGGAAGCTCGGCAAATCTGCCACGCAGCGTCTTCTGTCTCGCCCTCTTATTAACACCGGCCTTCAGGCCGGTGCTCTATCCGCAAATCGGAACGAACCGTTTTAACGGCTTCTCTCGGTCGACAGTCATTGCTCGTCCGGAAGTTTGAAGTCGACATTCGCCGGCGCTCTTGCCATGAAAGTACCGCTCCAACAGGGGGCGTACTAAACCTCGCTAGAAAGAAATTATGAATTGGAAGAAATTCTGTTTCGCATTCATCGCGGCGTTCGTTTTCCTCTTCGTGTTCGGGTTCCTTTGGTACGCAACGCTAATGCACGACGCGCATCGGGAGGTGCCGACGCTTTTGCGACCGGAAGCCGACGCGAAAAGTTACTTTGGGTGGCTTGCGCTTGGTCAGTTCGTTATGGCTTTCTTTTTCACGCTGCTGTGTGCTCGGTACGTTCCGAGCGGAGGCGCAAGCGCCGGAGCGATGCTGGGTCTTCTGGTGGGGTTAGTGTATGCAGGGCCACATTTGATCTCGTTCGCGGTCCAACCATTAACGTTTAAAATCCTTTGCGGCTGGATCGCCGGCGCTGTGATCCAATTCACAGTGGCAGGCGCAATTGTCGGAGCCATCTACAAACCAGCGGCCAGCGACATCATGTATGTAAAGGAGCGGTCGCGCTGACCGCTTGAGCCAACTTCGCTCAGGAAATCTGAGCCGAGCGTTGGACGTTGAGCATGGCGCGTTCGACGTTGACTCGATGAGCTCACAAACCCCAGCGGCGCTCGGCTATCGCATGCCAGCGGAATGGGAACCGCACACGGCCACATGGCTCTCGTGGCCGCGACGCGACGGGATTAGTTTTCCGGAGTCGTTCGATCACGTTCTGCCTGCGTTGCGCGCAATGGTCGAAGCATTGATCGATTCCGAGCAGGTCTGCATCAACGTTTGCAACGGCGCGCATGAAGCAGAAGCCCGGTTGGTTTTGAGCGGACTGTCCATGCAACGGATCATCTTTTATCGCGTCGCCACCAACGAGCCATGGTGCCGCGACCACGGTCCGATTTTTCTCACACGCGATCGCGACCCGAAACTTGCCGTAGTGGACTGGGATTACAATGCATGGGGAAACAAATATCCGCCGTTTGATCTCGATGAAGTCGTGCCAACACGCCTCGCTGAAATCCTGAAACTGCCGGTTTTTTATCCGCACATGATCCTCGAAGGCGGCTCGATAGAGGTGAACGGCACCGGCGCATTGCTCACAAGTGAGTCCTGCCTCCTGAACAAGAATCGGAATCCCAATCTTTCGCGCGATGAGATCGAGCAACGCCTGCGCGATTATCTGGGCGTCAACGATATTCTTTGGCTCGGCGATGGCATTGCCGGTGACGACACCGACGGTCACATCGACGATCTCACGCGGTTTGTATCCGAGCGAACTATCGTGACTGTCGTTGAAGAGAATCGCGCGGACGAAAATTACCAACCACTTCAGGAGAATCTCAAACGTCTCCGCGAGATGAAAATCGCCGATCGCAAACTCGACATTCTCACGCTTCCGATGCCGAAGAAGATGGTACGCGAAGGACTGCGACTGCCGGCAAGCTACGCGAATTTTTACATCGCGAACACATGCGTGCTCGTGCCGACATTTGCCGATTCAAACGATGAAGCTGCATTGTCCGTCCTGCGCGAATGTTTTCCGGATCGGCGCGTGATCGGCATCGATTGCCGCGAGTTGATCTGGGGACTTGGCACGTTTCATTGCCTGACGCAGCAACAGCCGGCTCTTTGACCTCGTCATTCCGAGCGAAGCCGAGGAATCCCGGTGTATTGCCTCAAGGCTTCGCCACGGGTTCCCGCGACCCCGCCGCGCTTCGCTCGGGACGACGCGTCTCAATCTGCCAGTGGCGCCGGCTTATAGCCGCTCTTCAAGATTGCGTCGTGCAGATCGGGAGGATGCGTTTTGCGCGGATCGAATGTGACAATCACGCGCTCGTGCGGGAGATCGACTTTTACGTCTTGAACTCCGGTAATGTTCTTCAGCACCGGTCGCAGTTTGCGCACGCATTCATCGCAATCTTCACCTTCAGTGGCGATTTCGATCGTTTCGAGAATAGGGCGGTCGGCGCGTTCCGAGAAAAATGGATCGGCCGGATCGGGATCAGCAGGTCGTGCAGGGTCCATTGGGTTTTGATTATCACTCACTTTAACGTTCGAAGCGAGCGCAGTGGTGGTCTTCCTGACCAATTGTCATGTTGAGCGAAGCGAAACATCTCAGATTATTGCCGTGAGAGCGTAAAACCAAATAATCTGAGATTCTTCGCTGCGCTCAGAATGACAGTAAACGCGGCTATTTGTCCTCCCCTTCGGATCAACACCAAATCGGCGCTATAGGAATACAATTCTTAGTGCGCTGCCATTTCCCGCGCTACCGGTTCGAGTACGCGCCAGACGTTTTCAGCAAGGACCTTTTGGCCGGCTGCATTCGGATGAATGCCGTCGGACAAATTCAATGAAGGATTGCCGGCCACGCCTTCGAGTAAATAGGGCACCAACGCCGCTCGATTTTTCGCGGCTAAATCGGCAAATATCTGGCCAAACGCGGACACGTAATCGTCAGCCGTGAAACCTGGGAGTTGGATTCCTGCGATCACAACGCGCGCATTTGGATTTCGCGCTTTCACCTTGTCGATGATCTGTTGGAGATTGTTTTGAATTTGCTCGACCGGCACGCCGCGAAAGGCGTCGTTGATTCCCAGCTCCAGAATCAAGATGTCGATGCTCTGCTTTAAATGCGGCGGTAAACGTTCCAAGCCGCCGTCAGTTGTCCCGCCGGTAGCGCTCGCGTTGGTGACTGAAAAGTTCAGACCGGCGGCGCGCAGCTTTTTTGCAAGTAAAGCAGGGTAAGCTTCGCTGTGTTTGAGCATAAACCCCTCTGACAAACTGTCGCCGAAAACCAGAATGGCTTTCGGTTCGGCATGGAGGAACGAAGCGTACAAAAGTGAAAACGTCATAACAGCGAGTGAAATGCACCGGTTCATAGCAAAACTCTCAGTAAGCAATTTATCGGTTTGTCGCCGTTAAATGCGTGTTCTGTGTCATTCTGAACGAAGCGAAGAATCTCTGGTGTTTTTCGTCTCGCACTACGCGGATAGATAATCAGAGATGTTTCGCTTCGCTCAACATGACAGTGAACGGGAACGTTCTGTTTACTAAACACACGAGTTGGACGTTGAAGCTTTTCCGCGTAACGGTTTAACTCTTCAAGTTCAACTTTTTCTATGGCTAATTTTGCTATCAACGGTTTCGGGCGCATCGGCCGCAACGTCCTTCGCGCAATGTCACAAAAACAGGTGGAACGTGTCTTAGCGGTGAACGATCTCACCGACACGCACACTCTGGCGCATCTCCTCAAGTGGGATTCGGTGCACGGTAAATTCGACGGCGAGATCGGGTACGACGACGAAAATATCATCGTGCGCGGTCATAAAATTAAGGTTTTGAAGGATCGCGATCCAGCGAATCTCCCGTGGAAAAAATTGGACATCGATGTGGTGCTTGAATCGACCGGCTTGTTCACCAATCGGGATAAGGCCGAGCTGCACTTGAAGGCCGGCGCGAAACGCGTGTTGATCAGCGCACCAGCAAAAGATCCGGACGTGACGATTTGCATCGGCGTCAACGACAACGTCTTCGATCCCAGCAAGGACAGAATTGTCTCCAACGCCAGTTGCACAACGAATTGTCTCGCACCCATGGCGAAAGTGTTGAATGACACATTCGGGATCGCGCAAGGGTTCATGAGCACGATCCACAGTTATACCAACGACCAGCGTATTCTCGATTTTCCGCACAGCGACCTGAGACGTGCGCGTTCTGCGGCAATCAACATCATCCCGTCCACGACCGGCGCGGCAAAAGCGATCGGCGAAGTAATTCCAGCGCTCAAAGGAAAACTAAATGGCGGCGCGTTCCGGGTGCCGACGCCTGATGGCTCGGTGACGGATTTCACCGCCGTGCTGGAAAAAGACGCGACCATGGACACCATCAACGCTGCATTCAAGGAAGCGGCGTCAGATAAAAGCTACAAAGGCGTGCTCGAATTCAGTGACGAGCCGCTCGTTTCGGAGGACATCGTTGGCAATCCACACTCCTGCATCTTCGATAGCAAGCTGACCCTGACCCTCGGCAATCGCTTCGTAAAAGTGGTCGGCTGGTATGATAATGAGTGGGGCTATAGCAATCGGTGCGTCGAGTTGATGGAAATGTTGACCGAATAGATTTCGTAATCGTGCTCGTGCTCTTGCTCGTGATCGACTCGAATTGAGATATGAAAATATATTTCGATCACGAAAAGTTGGATGTTTATCAGGAAGCCATCGCTTTCTGCGGCTGGGTCGGAGAGTTTATCTCTGCAATCTCCGCAAAAGCAGCTGCAAAGGATCAGCTCGACAGAGCGTCGACAAGTATTCCGCTGAACGTCGCCGAGGGAAACGGCAAATTCTCGGATAAAGATCGAGCCCGATTTCTCGAAATGGCACGCGGCTCTGCTCTTGAATGCGCGGCGTGTCTGGACGTTCTGCTCGTGCGAAAGCTTGCAAGTGACGAACAGGTTGTTCCGGCAAAGGAACAACTCGTTCGGATCGTACAGATGCTCATTGGGTTACTTCGCAGATTCTCAGAGCGAGCCGGCGTTTTGCGTGAAGAAGAACCGACATATTCCATCGATCACGATTACGATCACGAGTAGGAGCACGAGTAAAATGGCGAAGCTTTCTGTCCGCGATCTCGACGTTCGCGGGAAACGCGTGCTGGTGCGGGTGGATTTCAACGTGCCGACCGAAGTTCGCAGCGGTAAAATTCGCGTAACTGATGACACCCGAATCCGCGAAAGCCTGCCGACCATCAATTATCTCCGCGAGCACGGCGCGAAAACTATTTTGATGTCGCATTTCGGCCGGCCCAAGGGCAAGCCGGTTGACAAATATTCGCTTCGGCCAATCGGCGAATACTTGCATTCGCTAATCCATCATCCCGTCATTTTCAGTCACGACACCATTGGTGATGTGCCGAAGAAAATCATTGACCACATGGAGAACGGCGATGTCGCGCTGCTCGAGAATGTTCGGTTTCAACCCGGTGAGGAAGCGAATGATCCAGAATTCGCCAAAGCCCTTGCCGAGTTGGCCGATTTTTACGTGAACGATGCTTTCGGCACCGCGCACCGGGCGCATGCGTCCACGGCGGGCATAACACAATTCATGCAGAAATCGGCCATGGGCCTTTTGATGGAGAAAGAACTGAAGCATTTGCGCGACGAACTTCAGGACCCGGCGAGACCATTCGTTGTCATCTTAGGTGGTGCCAAAGTCTCAGACAAAATCGGTGTTCTGAAAGCGTTGATGGAAAAGGCCAACACGATTCTTATCGGCGGCGCTATGGCGAACACGTTTTTGAAAGCGGAGGGAATTCCAGTCGGCGCAAGCCGCGTTGAATCTGACAAGGTCGGTCTCGCGCGCGAGCTTTTGGACCTCGCCAAGCAACGTGGCGTTAATTTTCTCATTCCCATCGATGTGGTCGAGGCAGATGAAATTCTGCAGGGCGCAAATCTGCGAAACACCAGCCGTCTTTCACCCCAGCACGGAATCACGGACGGATGGCAGGCAGTGGATATCGGCGCGGCAACGATCGCGCTTTATCAGGAAGAAATCGTGAAAGGAGAAACGATTTTGTGGAATGGACCGATGGGCGTTTTTGAAATTCCTGAATTCGGCGAAGGCACAATCGCAATCGCAGAAGCAATGGCGCAATCGGGCGCGACAACCATTATCGGCGGCGGCGACTCGGTAACAGCCGTCAAACAGGCCGGCCTCGCCGGGAAAATGACGTTTATTTCCACCGGTGGCGGCGCATCGCTGGAGTTAATGGAAGGCAAGGAGTTGCCTGGCGTCGCGGCTTTAAGCGACAGGGAATAGGCTGTGCCAGTCCGCCAGCCCGTTTCGAAGGTTCAAGTTGAACCTCTGGCGCCAAACAAACCGACCGGCCGCAAGACTGTCATCCGAGCGCTGACTAATACAGGCATTGGTGCAGCAGCATTCCTCATTACCTGTGCCGGTCTGCGCGTCGTCCTGCCGTTTCCAGAAATCGATGGTGGGGTTTCCCAGAAATTCCGGTTTTTCGCCGCGCACAAGGACGAATTTGACACGCTCTTTATTGGATCGAGCCGTGTCTACTTTCAGATCTCACCCGCTACTTTTGATCGCGTCACGCGCGAAAGCGGGCTGCCGACGCACAGCTTCAACTTCGGCATCGGCGGCATGTATTTGCCGGAAACCGGCTATCTGCTTGAGCAGATCCTGGACCTGAAGCCGCGCAACTTGAGATGGGTCTTCATTGAATACGATGAACTGCAAACGAAGTGGTCTCCCGAGAACCAGACCAGCCGACGTGCGCTCTACTGGGCCGACTGGAAACGCGTATCGCTGCTCCTGCGAAAACTTACCGATGCCGGAACAGATCCGCTTTGGCTGCCGAGTCCGGCAAAACTTCGCGACATTGTTCTGAGTCAAAAAAACGAGAAAAATACGCGTAGTCTGCTGGCATTTTATACGGGGCAGTTTGAAAAAAATTACACGAACGTCGCAAGAGCGGCTGATGTTCTACAGTATTTCTTGGGTCGCGACACAAAGGAACGTCGCGTGAGGTACCTTGGCGTGGCCAGTGATGGTTACGTCACCAGACCGAACCGAATGTCTTCCACGCAGGTAGCAGAGTATGAGCGCGGGCTCGCGGCTGCGATGGCAAAAACGGACACACATTCTCTTTCACCTTATGCGGTGGAGGCCTACCGCCAGTGCGCGCAAGAAGTCCGAAAAATTGGAGCCACACCTATCTTTTTGATTACACCAAGCACAACGCAAATTAACGTCGCGACCGAGAGTACCGGGCTAACAGGTGTTGTGATGGCGTTTAATAACCCCCGAAGTTATCCGAACCTCTATCGCAGCAGCGTACGTCGCTATGGGCAACATCTGACCAAATCGGGAGCAGAAGAATTCACGCGTATTGTGGCGGCGAATTTTGTGGAGCTTGCACGAGCAGGAGAAATCAAGTGACTGAAAATCCACAGTCCTATGTTTCTGTCGCGAAACTCGCCGATACTGTCATTCTGAGCGGAGCGAAGAATCTCTGTTTTTCCTCCCAGCGATCGCCCAAGCCAATGATCTGAGATGTT
>JBARMF010000121.1:0-7200 GCA_049802315.1 Candidatus Udaeobacter sp. | reverse complement strand
TTCGGTCCACGGATTCGTCTGCCCGAGCGCTTCGTGCATGGACTCGCTGTAGAACCGCAGCTTCGAGATCGCGAGCACCCCGTAGGCATCGATCCAGGCATTCGGACCGCCGACCGAATTCTCTACTTCGCGTCGCCAGGTATTCGGAAAATGTGGCACCTTGTTCACGCGCAGATAGGCGCTGCGGGCAACATTGCTCAAACCGAACCCGGGGATCAGGTCGAGGTAACCCATCAATTTCGCTGCTTTGTACCACGGATAGCCGACAAGCCATTCGTCTGCGCCCTCTCCGGTCAGCACTACCTTTTGTCCGCAACTGTGAACGCGTCCGGACAACTGAAGCAAGGCGGCGCAAGCCGTGTCGATTACGGGCGCTTCCGCGGCGGTGATCAATTTTGGATACGTCGCGAGCGCGTCTTCGTCGCGAAAATCCTGCACGATTGGCGGTTTGGCGCCGATGTGTCGCGCTGAGAGACTGGCTGCATCCAATTCATCGAGCTCAGGCTCATCCACGCGCACGGTGTAGGTGTTGATCGCCGGCCCCTTCAGCTTGCAGGCCAACGCCAGGATCACGCTCGAGTCGACACCGCCGGAAAGATAAGAGCCGACTGGAACATCGGCCCGCAATCGCTCTTCGACGGCCTGGAGCAAAAGCGTCTCGAAGTCGTCAACGAGTCGCTTCGGATTTTCGCCCCGTTCCTCCGTACCGCGATCGGGAAAATCCATTTCCCAAAACGCTCGCTCCCGCACCACTGCACTCTCACCGTGGCCGTTTGCGGGAGAGATGCTCAGGAAATGTCCGGGCGTGAGAAGTTGGACACCTTCAAAACAAGTTCGTGGACCGGGCACCGCCGAAAAAGTGAAAACGTGATCGATTCCCCGACGATCCGGCCGTGCCGGGACCATCCCTGATGCGAGCAATCCTTTAATTTCGGATGCGAAAAGAAGCCAGTCGTTTTGCCGCGTCCAGAAAAGGGGCGCGATGCCGAAACGATCGCGCCCGAGATGGAGCTGGCGCTTTCGATCGTCCCACAATGCGATAGCGAATTGCCCTCGCAATCGTTCCCACATTTTCTCTGCGTGATCTTCCCACAAATGGGGGATGACCTCGGTGTCGCAATGCGTGACGAACTGGTGTCCGTGCGCCTTGAGCTCCTCTCGTCGTTCAACGTAATCGAACAGCTCGCCGTTGAAGACTACTGAGACGCTGCCGTCTTCATTAAAGATCGGCTGCTGCCCGTCGGCCAACCCGACAATGCTCAGTCGGCGTGAAGCCAGAGCGAGTCCCGGCCGAATCAGAAAGCCTTCCTCGTCGGGCCCACGATGCAACAGTGCCCGCGCCATTCGCTGGACACTTCCTTCGGGCACGGGACGTTGTCCCGCCAGATCGATTATGCCTGCAATGCCGCACACGAGATTATTATTCTGGTTCCAAGTTCGTCGGCCGGTTAATGTTTTCTCCACTATTTCATATTTCGCGGCGCATGCCCAACCGGCCGCAAGATAACTGATCTGCGAATAATTAATGGAATTTTGCCGTCTACAGGTTACTCAATAAACGTCGTGAGGATGGGCAGCCCCCCTTTCGCCATAGACACAGTTTACTTATCGTCGGCCTTCCGGGAAACCGGCCATTTATGCACAAAGATCGTATCGCTATCATAGGAATCGGATGCCGCTTTCCCGGCGGGGTCAACGACGCGGAATCTTTTTGGAAGTTGCTGGTCGACCGCCGGGACGCGGTCACGGATGTGCCGGCCGATCGATGGAATGTGGAGCGATATTACGACCGCGAGCCGGCCATTCCCGGAAAAACGTTTGTTAAACGCGGCGGATTCCTCGATCAAATCGACAAGTTTGACCCGCAGTTTTTCGGCATTTCGCCGCGCGAAGCTCCTTACATTGACCCGCAGCATCGTTTGCTGCTCGAGACGTCATGGGAAGCAATCGAGAACGCCGGCATTGTACTGGACTTTGAGAAAGGCAGTGACATCGCCGTCTTCGTTGGCATTTCGCACAATGACTATCAGGGAATCCAAAGCACTGCTTTCGACCATTTCGGTATTACGCCCCACACCGCCACTGGCAGCGCGCACTCTATCGCCGCGAATCGGATTTCCTACTGCCTGAATCTGCGCGGTCCGAGCGTCGCGATGGACACGGCGTGTTCGTCTGCGCTGACCGCGATCCACACTGCTTGCGAGCACATCTGGGCTGGACGCGGCGACACCGCACTCGCTGGCGGCGTGACTGTGATGATCACGCCGGGCGGGTTCATCGGTTTTTCCCAGGCCTCACTGCTCTCGCCCGATGGCCGATGCGCCGCGTTCGATGCGACAGCGAACGGTTTCGTGCGTGGCGAAGGCGCAGGCATAGTGCTGCTAAAGCGCCTCTCCCAAGCTATCGCCGATGGTGATCCGATCCAGGGAGTAATCGTCGGCACAGCGGTCAATCAGGACGGACACACAAATGGTATCTCACTACCAAGCACAGAAGCGCAAACCCGGCTGGTCCAGGATGCGTGCAGAGATGCTGGTGTTGCGCCGGCGCAAATTGGATTCGTAGAGGCGCACGGCACGGGTACGGCCGTGGGCGATCCGATCGAAGCGCACGCACTCGCGGAGGCTCTGTGCGAGCAGCGTTCAACTCCGTTACCGATCGGTTCGGTTAAAACGAATGTTGGCCATCTTGAAACTGCCGCCGGCATTGCCGGACTCCTGAAAGCGATGCTGGTTCTTCAGCATCGCGAAATTCCTGGCAGCTTGCATTTCAGTTCCCCGAATCCGCACATCGATTTCGATAAACTGAAACTGCGCGTGCCGACGGACACCGAGCCGTTCCCGGAAACCGATGGTGAACGGCTGGCCGGCGTAAACTCTTTTGGATTCGGCGGCGCAAATGCGCACGTCATTCTGACGGAGCCGCCATCTGTTCCGCAAGCGGATCACGCAGAAATCTGGATCGAGCGCGCCTGGCCGGTAATGCTTTCCGCCCGGTCGGAAGACGCACTTCGTGGCTACGCAATGAAGTTGGCTTCATGGCTGAGCGAGCGAGTTAATCTTAACGGCGATTCACCGGTTTTGCCCGATTTGACGTACACACTCGGCAACCGGCGCAATCACCATCCACATCGGCTGACGCTCGTCGCACGCTGCCTACCTAAGCTCATCGAGGAGCTCGACGCGTTCGCGATCAAAGAGGACAGCGTGAAGGTTCGCAGCTCATTCACGCCGCGGCCTGAAAGCGCACCGCGCGTCGCTTTTATTATGAGCGGACAAGGTCCGCAATGGTGGGGCATGGGCCGAGAGCTGATGCAGCATGAGCCGGTCTTCCGCCATGTGATAGAGCAGTGTGACGCGGCGCTACGTGGCGTCGCGACTTTTTCACTTCTGGAAGAACTCGGCCGCTCGGAAGAAACCTCACAATTGCATCGTACCGAGATTGCACAGCCCGCCATTTTCGCGATGCAGGTTGGATTGGCGGAGCTGTGGAAATCGTGGGGCGTGCATCCCTCCGCCGTTCTTGGCCATAGCGTCAGTGAAATCGCTGCGGCATGCGTTGCCGGTTTGTTCTCGCTGGAACAAGGCGCGCGAATCACCGCTCTGCGCGCGCGATTCATGGAAGGTTGCGCGCGCGGTGAAGGCAGGATGCTCGCCGTCGGGCTTGGCGAAGAAGAAGCGCAAGCTCTGATCGACAAGCATGACCAAACCATTTCGATCGCGGCATTCAACGGCCCTCGCTCGCTCACCCTCGCCGGTCCGCGTCATTCAATCGAAGCAATGTTTGCCGAGCTTGAGACGCAAGGTGTCTTCGCCCGGCTCGTCCGAGTCGATCATCCGTTTCATCACGCGATGATGCAGCCCGCTGCCGACGCACTCGAGGATGCATTGATCGACCTCGCACCGCAGCCCGAAACCATTCCGCTGTTCAGCACCGTCACTGGCAACCGTCTTAACGGTAATGGTGGTGACGCGACGCATTGGGCCCGCGGCATAAGGCAACCGGTTCAATTCGCGCGGGCCATCAGTGCGATTGCTGACTTTGGTGTGGACATTTGGCTGGAGCTCGGCGCTCATCCCGCTCTCGCTCATTCGATCGCTGAATGTCTCGCCAGCCGTGGCGGACCGAAACCGATTGTAATCTCTTCTGTTCGCCGGGAACGGGAACACGATTCTGTACTGGAAGCTGCGATGGATCTGCATCGCGCAGGAGCTGCGCTCGATTTCGAAGCCATGACGCCATCGCGTCGTCTCCTTCCGCTGCCGGCATATGCGTGGGATCGCAGCCGCTGGTGGAACGAAGCTCCTGACTGGCGCGCAAGTCGCTTCGGGTCAGGCGGCCGCGGACTGCTCGACATGCGGCTGCCGCGCGCGACGCCCACCTGGACGGCCAGGCTCGATAACCGGCACATGGCTTTCCTTAAAGATCACAAAGTCGAAAACCACGTTATTTTTCCAGCCGCGGGATTTGTTGATCTCGTAATTGAGGCCGGTACGCAATTTTTCGAAGGTCGGCCTTTTGTGGTCGAAGATTTTGAAATCCGCAAACCGCTCATTCTCGCCGACCCGGCGGGCGGTGTTCAGCTTGAGATTTCCTACGAGCTCGGCGATCGAACCTTCACGATCCAGAGCCGCTTCGATCAAGGCGCGTCATGGTGCCTGCACGTGGTTGGCTCGATGCGCGGAGAGCGCACGGAATCGGCTTTCGCCGCGTCAATGTTTGATAATGAAAACACTCATTCGCCAGACAGCCTGAAACCGTTCGACATCGACGCATTCTATCGCGGCATGAGCGACCTCGGTCTGCGTTACGGCGATGAGTTTCGTTCGGTTCGCGAGCTTTCGGTTGCGGCGGGCGTTTCCGCAGGTCGGGTGGCGCTTTCCGAGATTACGGCACCTCGGTCGGGCGAGTATCCTTTGCACCCCGCGCTCCTCGATGGTGCGCTGCACATATTTTCGGCCGGGCATGCAACTGTGGAAGCGCGCAATTCGCAACTGAAGCTGCCGGTTCGTTTCGGGCGCATTCTCTTCCTGCACTCTCCTGGAGCTTCCGCCCGCGTCCGCGCGCGGGTCCTTGAATGCAACTCCGAATTCGTGGAAGGACGCGTAGAACTTTACAATGAAGACGGTAAGCCCTGCGTGTTAATCGACGGCTTCCGCGCGATCAGTGTGGCAGGTGTGCGCCGCGACACGTTCGGCGGCACGCGCGACGTGGTCTACCATATAGATTGGGAGAGGCTTCCGCAGCAGTCCAAGCCGGCAGCGTTCGAGCCGGTGCCGTTGTCTCGACTGCGCGAGCTCGCGCAAGAAGCGCTCGACGACGTGATCGCGTCTCGTGGGCGTGATCGCCTCAACGCTGCGATTGCCGCGCAAGATGATCTGGCCGCGGCGCTGCTTTGCGCGGGTCTGCGCGAAACGGGCGCCCGAGTTGGGATTCATTTTACAGCCGAAACTCTGCGCGTCGCTGTGCAAATGCGACCGGTGTTCGAGCAGTTGTTGTTGAAACTACAGGGGCGCGGTCTTCTTGAGCAAGCCGAATCTGGTTATCGTCCAACTGCGGCGTTTGGAAGGGCTGCCGATTCCGCATCGGACGTGCAACGGGATTTCATCGAACAGAATCCCGGTCATCTTCCGGAAGCTCGGCTGGTCACAGCTACCTGTGGAGAGCTGGGTTCGATTTTGCGGGGCGAAAAGGACGCGATTCAAGTTCTCTTCGCTGGCACTGGGGCAGATCTTCTCGAACAGTTTTACGGCGACGGATTGCTTACGAGTCATTGGCTCGCTGCGATCACGGCAACGGTCAGGGAAGCCGCTCGTGTATTGCCGGAAGGTCGTGGGCTGCGCATTCTCGAAGTGGGCGCGGGTACCGGCGGCCTTACGTCGCAACTTTTGCCTGCGCTGGAACGCGGCCTCCACTCATACACTTTTACCGATGTGTCGGCCGCTTTCTTTTCCGGAGCGATGCAAAAACTGGCCGCTTTCCCAGAGATCGAGGCGAAAATTTTCGATATCGAAAAACCTTTCGCCGAACAGGACTTTGAATCTGGTTCGTTCGACTTCATCGTCGGAACGAATGTGCTGCATGCTGCGGCTGACGTGCGCACCGCGCTGCGGAATCTTCACGATCTGCTGGCGCCTGGCGGCTCGCTCGTGTTCATGGATGTGGCCACGCCTGAACTCTGGACCGAATCGGTCTTCGGCCTAACGAGTGGATGGTGGCGTTTCACCGACCACGATCTGCGCAGCGTGCATCCATTGCTCGGCAGAGCGAAATGGGAGGAACTGCTGCGCGAGACAGGCTTCGCCGAGACAGCTTCTCTGCCAGGCTTGATGGGACGCTATGGCGAAAGTCAGATCACCCTTCTCGCCCGTAAGAGTTGCCACGCTGCGGCTGCATCCGAGTCCATCGCGGAAACTCCGGATGAAAAATCGTGGCTGATCTTTGCCGACGATGGCGGAATTGGCGAGTCGTTAGGCTCTCGCCTGCGCGCTGCCGGTGTTCGCTGCCACATCGTCCGGCGCGGAACTGCTTTCAACACGCCGGATGCCGACACGTCCACGATTCGCCCGGAAGTACCCGAAGATTGGCGTCAACTTTTTCAAAGCCGCGTCGACGATGGCGGGCTGGAGCGGATCGTCTATCTTTGGAACCTCGATCTCGAGATCGATGATCATGCGGTGTTCGGCACCGACGCACTGCTTCATCTTACCCAGGCGCTCGAAATTGTTTTGCCCGCGGCAAAGTTGCGCCTCGAATCGGTGACCCGTGGCGCGCAATCCGTTGGACGCGATCCTCAGCCAACGGCTGTTGCACAAGCTCCAGCTCTCGGGTTGGCTCGCGTCATTCTAAATGAGTACCCGAACTACGCTTGCCGCGCCATCGATCTCCCGCCGACAAAGTCTGCGATCGACGCCGACTTGATTTGGACCGAACTGCTGCGCACCGAATACGAGCGCGAAGTCGCTCTTCGCGGCGAAGCGCGTTACGTCCAGAGAATCGACCGCGGGCGTGCATCGATCCAACAGGATCTTGATACGGGGATACCGTTGCGCCTCGAATCACGTGAGCGCGGCCATCTTGATACTTTGAGATTTACTCCGTTCGCGCTGCCGCCATGCGGTCCCGGCGAAGTGATTATCGATGTCAAAGCCGCAGGGATGAATTTCCGCGATGTTCTCAAAGCGCTCGCGCTGTATCCGG